>JANMPX010000110.1:0-6986 GCA_031370085.1 Chloroflexota bacterium
TCCTGGTCCTGGCGACCCAGAACCCGATCGAGCTGGAGGGAACCTTCCCGCTGCCCGAAGCGCAGCTCGACCGCTTTCTGCTGCACATCGCCATCGGCTACCCCGACGAGCAGGGTGAGCGGCGCATTGCCCGGCGCTACCAGGACGCCGCCGAGCCGCTCGAGGCGGTGAAGGTGGTCGCCGATGCCGCAACTCTGCTTGCCCTCCGCGACGCCGCCCGCACGGTGCTGGTCAGTGACGACGTGGAGGCCTACCTGGTGGCCCTCGTCCGCACCACCCGATCGCACGAGGACCTTCGGCTGGGCGGATCGCCGCGCAGCAGCGTCGCCCTCTACCGCGCGGCACAGGCCTGGGCGCTGCTCGATGGACGAACCTTTGTCCTCCCCGACGACGTGCAAACGGTTGCCCACGCGGTGCTGGACCATCGGCTGCTGCTCGATGTCGACCGCGAGCTGCGGGGCGCCACGGTGCAGGGGGTCGTCGACGCTGCCCTGCAGGCCGTGCCGGTTCCGCTCGCCGGCGAGTCCGGCTAGACCGCCGAGGCCGTCAGGACATGGGCGGCTGGGTTGCGCTCGCGGCGCTGATGGTCGCCATCGGGGCGCTCGCCGAGGCACCGGGGCTCCTGCTGATTGCGGCGATCACCCTGGGGTACGGCACACTGACCCGCATCTGGACGCGCTACGGCGCTGGCCGTGTCGAGTACCAGCGACACCTCGGATCCACCCGCGCCGTGGCCGGTGACTCGGTTCCGCTCGACATCAGCATCTGGAATCGCAAGCGGCTGCCCCTGCCGTGGATTGCCGCCGACGACCCGATCACCGACGGGATCGTCGTCAGCGAGCGCCCGATCATGGAACGCGACAACGAGCACATTGATCGGCGGGTCCTGCGCAACGCCTGGGCCCTGGCGTGGTACGAGCGCGTGGTGCGTCATTTCCATCTGGAGGCGCGGCGACGGGGCGTCTACGAGTTCGGCCCGGTCCGGATCCAGGTCCGCGACATTCTTGGCCGCCACGCCGGAAGTGGCGAGATCGCGGGCGAAGACACGCTGGTGGTCAGCCCGCGCAGCGTGCGGCTGGCACTGCGCGGTCGAGACGCCGCGCCGATCGGTGAACGGCGTGCCCGCCAGTCGCTCTTCGCGGACCCTGCCCTGTTCGGGGGGGTGCGGCCGTTCCAGCCAGGCGA
This sequence comes from Chloroflexota bacterium, assembly GCA_031370085.1. Lineage (GTDB taxonomy): Bacteria > Chloroflexota > Limnocylindria > QHBO01 > QHBO01 > CF-167. The sequence goes on from JANMPX010000110.1 coordinate 1,186, forward strand.
CTCGATCCGCCGGGTGCATTGGCGAGCAACCGCGCGGCTGGGATCGCCGGTCAGCCGGCGCTTCGAGCCGGCTCGCGGACGCGTGGTGATGATCGCGCTCGATGTGCAGACCCTGCCCGGCCCCCACTGGGAGATGACCTACGACGACGGTGCCTTCGAGTCGCTCTGCGTCGCCGCAGTGTCGCTCGCGCGTCAGCTGCTGGACGAAGGCGCCTCATGCGGGATCGCGGCGGCCGGCTTCACCGGGACGATGCAGCGTGTCGCCTACCTGCCGCCGCAGGCTGCCCATGGGCAGCTCGCCCGCATCGCCGGCCTGCTGGCGCGGACCGGGCCGGTCAGCTCCGGACCGTACCCTGCACTGCTGACCTGGCTGACCCGGCGCGTGCCGCCGGGCTGCGTGGTGCTGACGCTCTCGGTGCGGGATCCGCGGAGCTACCTGCCGGCCATGCAGCGGCTGGCGCGCAGCGGCTACCCGGTCGAGCACGTGGCGCTTGGCGCAGACGGGCCCGGGCATGCCGCCGCAGCTCGGCGAGCCGGGATCCGCGCACGGTCGGCGTCGCTCGATCCGAACTGGGAGGAGGCCGATGCGCTCGTCCTGGCAGGCTAGGATCCTGCTGCCGACGACCCAGCTGCTCGCAGAAGGCGGCTGGCTCGCGGTCGTCTATGCCGCGCTCCAGGCGATCACCGGGGACGCGCCAAGCATCGGCCCGTTCGAGCTGGCACTGCTCGTCTGGGTCGGCCTCGCCTGGGGACGCCGCACCCGCTGGCTGCACCCGGTGGTCGACGCGGTGGGTCTGCCGCCGCTGGCCTTCGCTGGCGGCGTCGCGGGATGGCTCCTTGACCCAGGGGTGCGCGGGCTGCTCGTCGATGGCCACTTTGTCCAGGCCATGAGCAGCCATCTTCCCGGCTGGATCGGGGCTGTGGCGGTCTGGCGCGGCGAGGCGCACCGCTCTCCGGAAGACGACGATCTGCTGGCCGACCAGCTGCTGCGCTGGGCGGTTCCGGGGCTGGCCATTCCCTGGCTGGTGGGCCACCTCGCCACCAGCGGGACCGCCGAGCTGGCGTTCACCTCGGCAGCGTTCATGGGCACCCTCGTGTTCATCGGATCGGCCTTGACGGCCATGGGGCTTGCGCGGCTGGAGGCCGTCCGCGTGGCGACAGGCAGTGATTGGCGCTCCAACCGCGCCTGGCTGCTGCTGATCGCCGGCGTGGCGCTGGCGCTGACCGTGGTCGGGATACCGGTGGCTGCCTTCCTTGGCGTGCCAGCTCGGGCCCTGCTGGTGACGCTGATCGGTCCGCTGCGGCTGATCCTGCTGGTCCTCATTCTGCTGACCACGCCGCTCATCGTGGTCATTGCTGCGGCGACGGAGCTGATCAGTCCCCTTCTGCCGAAGGGGGTGACCCTGCCGAAGCTCAACCTCTCCGGGCTCAACGTCGACCCGTCCCAGGTCGTCAGCGACTTGCCGACGATCGTCTTCTATCTCGTCGTCGCGCTGCTGGCGGCGATCGAGCTGTTCATCCTCGTGGTCATCCTCTACCTCCGCTGGAAGGAACGGCAACGGTTCCGCATCGCGGAGCCCGACCCGTTTGAAGAGCGCGCCATCGTGCTGCCACCCCCTGCCGAAAGCCCGCCGGCGGCGCCCGCGCGCCGTCGCCGAACGCGGCGCGATGCTGCCGATCCGGCCGGCGCCTACCTGTTGGCTTTGGACGCCCTGGAGCGGGACGGGCGCTGGCCGCGGCGGCCGAGCGAGTCCCCGGCGGCCCACTCCGAGCGGGTTCGTCGCGAGGGACTCGAGGGTCCCCTGCTGCCCCGATTGGCGGCGGCGTACCAGCTTGTCCGCTATGCAGGCGTCCGGCTTCCCGACCGAGAGGCGCGGCGGGGGCCGACCCGGCTGGCCTCGCTTCGCGCTCGGCTCAGGCGGACAGGCTGACGTCGACCGGAGGGCACACCTACACATACCTTGACAATGGCATTGTCAGTGTTTATGGTAACGGCCTCTACACCCTCACCCGCATCCATGAAGGGGTCTGCCGACCGCATGAGCTCGCTGCGCGACCCACTGCGCCCGTGCTACTTCATCAGCATTGCTGCTGAGCTGGCGCAAGTGCACCCGCGCACGCTGCGAATCTACGAGGAGGAGGGCCTCCTCTGTCCACATCGGCGCAACAACCTCCGCCTCTACTCCGAGGCAGATATCCGGCGGGTGCGTATCATCCGTTTTCTAACCCGACGCCAGGGGGTCAACCTGGCGGGCGTCAAGGTCATCCTCCAGCTCGAGGCGCTCGGCAAGATCCGCGTCTACGACCTGTTCGATGAAGGTGATGTCGAGCGATACGTTGAGGAGAACGAGCCGGAACCGGCGCGCGCCTCGACCGAAGGGACACGTGACTGACGATGGTTGAGAAGCTCCCCGACAGCACCGACGGCGAGGCCGAGGTCGAACAGATCCAGGTACTCCCGCTGGTCGCGCTGCGCGACACGGTCATCTTTCCGGAGATGATCGTCCCGCTGCAGGTCGGCCGTGACCGGAGCGTGAAGGCGCTCGATCGTGCCGTGCGCACCTCGCAGCCGGTGGCGCTGATCACCCAGCGCTCTGGCGACACCGAGGAGGTCACCTCGATCGACGAGCTGCACTCGATCGGCACGCTGGCCAAGATCGCCCAGGTGATCCGGCTGCAGGACGGCACGGTACGTGCCATCGTCCAGGGGCAGCGCCGCATCCGATTGCTGGACCTGGTGCAGACCGATCCGCACCTCGAGGCGCGCGTCGAGCTGATCCCCGACGACCAGCCCAAGACGCTCGAGATCGAGGCGCTGATGGCCTCGGTCCAGGGGCAGATCGAGCAGTACGTGTCCGCCGGCGCCTCGGTGCCGCCCGAGGTGGCAGTGGCTGCCCGCAACATCGCCGATGGTGGCCTCCTGGCCGACATGAGCGCCTACAGCCCGGATATGACCACCGAGCTGCGACAGCAGCTGCTCGAGACGATCGACGTGGCCGAGCGGCTGCGCCTGGTCAGCGGCTTCCTGGCCAAGCAGATCGAGGTCCTCGAGCTCAAGGGCAGGATCCAGAGCGAGGTCAAGTCCGAGATGGACAAGACCCAGCGCGAGTACATCCTGCGCGAGCAGATGAAGGCGATCCAGAAGGAGCTCGGCGAGGACGATCCGGCGGTCGCCGAGGCGAGCGAGCTGCGGACCAAGGTCGAGGAGTCGGCCATGCCGACCGAGGTCAAGGAGAAGGCGCTCAAGGAGGTCGATCGGCTCAGCCGGATCCCGAGCGCCTCCCCCGAGCAGGGAGTCATTCGCACCTACGTCGACTGGCTGGTCAGCCTGCCGTGGGGCAGCCAGACCGACGACAACCTGGACCTCGACGCGTCGGAGAAGGTGCTCAACGAGGACCACTACGGCCTCGAGAAGCCCAAGGAGCGGATCCTCGAGTACATGGCCGTGCGCAAGCTGGCCGAGAAGATCCGCAGCCCGATTCTGCTCTTCGTCGGGCCTCCCGGCGTCGGCAAGACGAGCCTGGGCAAGAGCATCGCGCGGGCCATGGGGCGCAAGTTCGTGCGCATGAGCCTGGGCGGGATCCACGATGAAGCGGAGATCCGCGGGCATCGGCGCACCTATATTGGCGCCCTTCCGGGGCGCGTCATCCAGAACATCAAGACGGCTGGCTCGGCCAACCCGGTCTTCATGCTCGACGAGATCGACAAGGTCGGGATGGATTTCCGCGGAGACCCGAGCTCGGCCCTCCTCGAGGTCCTCGACCCGGAGCAGAACAACAGCTTCCAGGACAACTACCTCGAAGTCCCATTCGACCTTTCGCGGGTGCTCTTCATCGCGACGGCCAACATGGTCGACACCATCCCGCCTGCCCTGCGCGACCGGATGGAGATGATCCAGCTGCCGGGCTACACACAGATGGAGCGGCTGCGCATTGCGGAGCGCTTCCTCATGCCCAAGCAGCTCGAGAACCACGGCCTGACCGCCGAGCAGCTGCAGATCACCGAGCCGGCGCTGGTGCGCCTCATCCAGGCCTTCACCCACGAGGCCGGCGTCCGCAACCTGGAGCGCGAGATCGCCAACATCGCGCGCAAGGTCGCCCGCAAGGTGGCCGGTGACGCATCGGTCAAGGTGGTGGTGCAGCCTGAGGAGCTGGAGACCTTCCTCGGGCCCGCCCGCTTCGACTACGGAGAGCTCGATGACGAAGACCAGATCGGAATGGCCACCGGGCTGGTGGTCAGCGATGCCGGGGGCGACATCGTCCAGGTCGAAGCAACCAAGATGGAAGGCAAGGATGAGTTCATCCTGACCGGCCAGCTCGGCGACGTGATGAAGGAGTCGGCACGGGCGGGGATGTCGTACATCCGCGCGCGGACGAAGGAGCTGGGAATCGACCCTGCCGTCTTCGAGAAGCAGACGCTGCACATCCACGTGCCGGCCGGCGCAACCCCCAAGGACGGCCCGTCGGCCGGCGTCACGATGGCCACCGCCATGGCTTCGCTGCTCACCGGACGTCCGGTGCGTCGCGACCTGGCGATGACCGGCGAGATCACGCTGCGCGGGCGCGTCCTCCCGATCGGCGGGCTGAAGAGCAAGCTGCTAGCCGCCCATCTCGCGGGTGTCAAGACGGTCCTCATCCCCAAGCGCAACGAGAAGGACCTGATCGATGTGCCCGACGAGGTGCGCAGCCAGCTGCGGATCGTAGGGGTAGAGACGATGGACCAGGTGCTGGCCGAGGCGCTGATCGATGCGCCGCGTCCGGCCGCCAGGATCAAGGCCGAGCGCGCCGCCCGGCAGCAACGGGTCGCGCCGCGGGCACCACGACGCCCTCGTACGGCTCCGTCGCTTCCGGTCCCGGCGACGCCCGAGATGCCGATCGAGCAGCCGCCGGCCGGAACCGCGTAGCCGGCCAAGCAGCGGGGGCGTCCGATGGAATACAAGGACTATTACGCAGTCCTGGGCGTGCCAAAGACGGCGACACAGGCCGATATCAAGAAGGCCTATCGTCGCCTGGCACGTGAGCTCCACCCGGACCGCAACCCCGACAACGCGGATGCCGAGCGTCGCTTCAAGGAGGCGAACGAGGCGCACGCCGTCCTGTCGGATGTCGAGCAGCGTCGCCACTACGACGAGCTCGGCGCGAACTGGCAGGCCTATGCCAACACCGGCTTCGGCGGAGGCGGTACGGATTGGGCCGGCTTCGGGGGAGCGCCGGGCGGCATGCGCTGGGAGACGCGCCAGGTCAACGCCGAAGACCTCGGCGGCTTCAGCGACTTCTTCCGTGCCTTCTTCGGCGGAAGCGGCTCGGCAGGCAGCACGGCCTTCGAATTCGGAGGGCTGCGCGGGGTTGACGCTGGTGGGTCGCGGGTGCGGCAGGCGATCGGCGCGGATGCGCATGCCACCGCCGAGGTCACCCTGGCCGAGGTGGCACGCGGGGCTCATCGGATGGTCAACGTCGAGGGTCGGCGTCTCCAGGTGACGATCCCGGCCGGAGTCAGCGACGGGGCGAAGATCAGGCTGCGCGGCGGCGGAGCGAGAGCGGGCGCCATTTCCGCCGGCGACCTGCTGATCACGGTTCGCGTCCTGCCCGATCCGCGCTTCGAGCGCCACGGCGCCGATCTTGTCACGGCGCTCCCATTGACCCTCGCCGAGGCGATGCTGGGGGCCGAAGTCCCGGTCCCCACTCCGACCGGCAGCGTCAACCTGCGGGTGCGGCCCAACACCCAGAACGGGCAGGAAATCCGCATTCCGGGGCGCGGCCTGCCGAAGCGCGCGCGGGGAGCGCAGCCGCCGGAGCGTGGCG
>JANMPX010000117.1:0-4586 GCA_031370085.1 Chloroflexota bacterium
CAAGGCGAACGGCATCGAGGCGGCGGCGGTTCTTGAGGCGCTCACCAGCGTTCGAGGCAGCCAGCGCGTGACCAGCGAGAATCCCGAGGCGACCTACCAGGCCCTGGAAAAATACGGTCGCGACCTCACCGATGCCGCCCGCCGCGGGCTGCTCGACCCGGTGATCGGCCGGGACGAGGAGATCCGTCGGGTGATCCAGGTGCTCTCGCGTCGAACCAAGAACAACCCGGTCCTGATCGGCGAGCCGGGGGTCGGCAAGACGGCGATCGCCGAGGGCCTGGCCCAGCGGATCGTGCGCGGCGACGTTCCGGACGGGCTGCGCGACAAGCGCGTGGTGGCGCTCGACCTTGGTGCCATGGTAGCCGGCGCCAAGTACCGCGGCGAGTTCGAAGAGCGGCTCAAGGCGGTGCTGAAGGAGATCACCGCTGCCGAGGGTCAGATCATCCTGTTCATCGACGAGCTGCACACGGTCGTCGGTGCCGGCGCCGCCGAGGGCGCCATGGATGCGGCAAACCTGCTGAAGCCGATGCTGGCGCGCGGCGAGCTGCACGCCATCGGCGCCACCACCCTGGACGAGTACCGCAAGAACATCGAGAAAGATGCTGCCCTGGAGCGGCGCTTCCAGCCGATCGTCGTCGACCAGCCAAGCGTCGAGGACACGATCAGCATCCTGCGCGGCCTGCGCGAGCGCTACGAGGTCCATCACGGCGTGCGCATCACCGACTCGGCCCTGGTGGCGGCCGCGGTCCTCTCCAATCGGTACATCAGCGAGCGCTTCCTGCCTGACAAGGCGATCGACCTGGTCGACGAGTCGGCGTCGCGCCTCCGCATGGAGATGGACTCGATGCCCGCCGAGCTGGACGAGGTTGAGCGACGGCGGATGCAGCTGGAGATCGAGCGCGAGGCGCTGCGCAAGGAGAAGGACGCCGCCTCCAAGGCCCGCCTCGAGTCGCTGGAGAAGGAGCTCGCCGACCTGCGCGAGCGCGGCGACGCGATGAAGGCCGCCTGGCAACGCGAGAAGGAGGTCGTGGCCGGGATCCGCGATACCCGCGAGCAGCTCGAGCGGCTCACCCCGGAGATCGAGGCGGCCGAGCGCGCCGCCGACTACGCGAAGGCGGCGGAGCTCACATACGGGCGGGCCAACGAGCTGCAGCAGCGCCTCGCCGAGCAGGAGCAGCGCCTCCGCGAGCTGAAGTCGACCGGTTCGCTCATGCTCAAGGAGGAGGTCGACGCGGACGACATCGCCGAGGTGGTGAGCCGCTGGACCGGGATCCCCGTCTCGCGGCTGGTGGAGGGCGAGACAGAGAAGCTATTGCACATGGAGGAGCGGCTCCACGAGCGGCTGATCGGGCAGGACGAAGCCGTGACCGCCATCTCAGACGCCATTCGCCGCGCCCGCGCCGGGCTGAAGGACCCCAAGCGGCCGATCGGCTCATTCATCTTCCTGGGGCCTACCGGGGTCGGCAAGACAGAGCTCGCCCGTGCGCTGGCCGCGTTCCTGTTCGACGACGAAAGCGCCCTGGTGCGGATCGACATGAGCGAGTACATGGAGAAGTTCGCGGTGTCGCGGCTGGTCGGCGCTCCTCCCGGCTACGTCGGCTACGAGGAGGGCGGTCAGCTGACCGAGGCGGTGCGTCGCCGCCCGTACCAGGTCGTCCTCTTCGACGAGATCGAGAAAGCGCACCCCGACGTCTTCAACATCCTGCTGCAGCTCCTCGACGACGGCCGGCTGACCGACTCGCAGGGGCGAACGGTCGATTTTCGCAACACGGTCGTGATCATGACCAGCAACATCGGCTCGGCGTCACTCATCGATGCCGGCGAAGCAGGATCCGAGGCCTTCGCCGCGGCCGCGGAACGGGTCCGGCTGCAGCTGCGGGAGCACTTCCGCCCCGAGTTCCTGAACCGGATCGACGAGATTATCGTCTTCCAGCCGCTCACCGAGGCGCAGCTGATGGAGATCGTTCGGCTGCTGCTCTCTGGCGTGGAGCAGCGGCTGGCTGAATCCCGGATCTCCCTCGAGGTGACCGATGCGGCCCGCGCATTCGTCGCGCGGGAAGGCTACGACCCGCAGTACGGCGCCCGGCCGCTGCGTCGCGCCATCCAGCGCTTCGTGGAGAACCCCCTTGCCAAGCGCCTGCTGGCCGGGGAGTTCGCGTCCGGCGACACCGTGCGCATCGACGAGCGCGAGGGGAGCCTCGTCTTCGACAAGATCGTCGGGGCGGTCAGTCAGCCTGCGGGTACGCCAGCCTAGGCGAGGCACCCACCGCATCGGTGCAGCTGTCATCGCGCCCTGTGCAGCACAGCCGCACAGGTGCACAGCCGCACAACTCCCCATGACGGCGGCCGCCGCCGGAGTCATTGGGCACCCATCTCCGTATATTGACATCCGTCTATATACTGGGCGGGTGAAGAACCCCCATCCCGACGTCGAGCTGCTCCAGGCGATCGCCGACCCTGTGCGGCTCTCGATCCTGCGCCAGCTGGCGTCCGCCCCCGGATCGGTCTGTGCCTGCGACTTCACCGAATGCTGCACGGTCAGCCAACCGACGGTCAGCCACCACCTCAGGGTGCTGCGCGAGGCCGGCGTGGTCACGACCGAGCGTCGCGGCACCTACATCTACTACGACCTCGCGCCCGACTTCGCCCGTCGCTGGGCGCAGATCGGCACCAGCCTGGCCGGACTTGTCCAGGTCGCATGACAAGGAGACAGCGATGACCGAGCAGATTCACGAGATCGTCCGCGAGCACTACGCGCACGCGGCCGAGCAGGTGCTCGCCAAGGGCCAGGCCGCCTGTTGCGATGCGCCGGGGATCGGGCCAGAGCTGTACAGCGCCCTCGAGCGCGATGAGCTGCCGGATGCCGCGGTGCTGGCGTCGCTCGGCTGCGGCAACCCGATCGCGGTGGCGGACCTGCATCCCGGCGAGCGGGTACTCGACCTCGGGTCGGGCGGCGGGATCGACGTCCTGCTATCCGCCCGAAGGGTGGGCCCCACCGGGCGGGCGTTCGGCCTGGATATGACCGATGAGATGCTCGCCCTGGCACAGCGCAACGCGGCGGAAGCCGGCGCGAGCAACGTCGAGTTCCTCAAGGGACAGATCGAGGCGATCCCGCTGCCGGCGGCCTCGGTTGACGTGGTCATCAGCAACTGCGTCGTCAACCTCGCTGCGGACAAGCCGTCGGTCTTTCGGGAGATCGCGCGAGTGCTGCGGCCGGGCGGGCGCATCGGGATCACCGACATCGTGGCCGAGGACTCGCTCACGGCGGATCAGCGCGCCGAGCGCGGCTCGTATTGCGGCTGCATTGCCGGCGCGCTCTCCTTCTCCGAGTTCACAGACGGGCTGCGCGATGCCGGCCTGACCGACATCTCGGTGACATCGACTCACCTGGTCGGCGAGGGGATGCACGGTGCCATCATCAAGGCGAACAAGCCGGCCTCGGCTGAGGCGGTCCCTTCCGCAAGCGAAACCCAGCGGGCCGAGCTGCCGATGACGGTCAGCGCCTGCTGCGGGGGTTCTGGCTGCTGCTGAGCAACGGAACGACCCGAAGAGATCCTTGGCTGTTCTTCCTGCAGTCCTTCTCTTTCGAGCTCTTCCGCTGGTCGTTGGCCGCTGACCTCTCCGGGTCGAGATGACTATCCCGCACCACAGCAGACCGCACCAGTGCCGAATGCCCCGGTTCGGGCGGCCCCTTCGGCCCGTGGCTAGCGCCGGTGCGAGCGACGCCCTCCGGCCGGTGTGGCACGCCGTCGCTCGCGGGTTTCGCGGCGCGGCGGGGGAACGAATCGGCGGCGGCGGATCTCGTCATTGGCCGCGGAGATGATCGGGGGGAATTTCACGTAGCTGGCCCAGGCCGCGATCCCCATCCCCGGCAGCACGATCAGCAGCAGGAGCAGGAACGGGACGTGGATCACCACCAGCAGCGGGATGATCCCCCAGGTCACGATCATCGACCAGAAGACCCACTCGTGGAGCGCCAGGATCTCCGGGTAGCGGCGATAGCGGCGCTGCGCGAGGTTGTACACGATGACGGCGCCAACGATGATCACCAGCGCGGTCACCCACATCAGGGTGAACAGGTTCGCGAAGTTCAACGGGGTGAACGGGTCGAACAACTGGGTCATCGAGGCGGGAGTCTAGCATCCCGCGCGGCTATACTGGGCGCACCGGGGCGGACGCGTGGCCAGGCGCCTCGCAGGTCAATCGCATCCACCGCAACGTCCAGTTCGAGGTCGCCCGTTGCGCGCAATCCTCTCCGTCTCGGACCGTGAAGGGATCGTCGAGCTGGCGAAGGGCCTCACCGAGGCCGGGGTCGAGTGCTTCGCCACCGATGGCACCCGCGCCCACCTGGCGGAAGCCGGCCTCGAGGTCCGAGCCGTATCCGAGCTGACCGATGCCCCCGAGATCCTCGGCGGGCGGGTCAAGACACTCCATCCGACCATCTTCGCCGGCCTGCTCGCCCGACGCGATCAGCCCGATCACCTGGCCCAGCTCGCAGAGCACGGCATCGAGCAGATCGACATCGTTGTCGTGAACCTCTATCCGTTCGGGCAGACCGTGACGCAGGCTGGAACCACGCTTGACCA
>JANMPX010000122.1:0-21572 GCA_031370085.1 Chloroflexota bacterium
CCGATATTCGGCGGAAGATCCTCTTCACGCTGGGGATCCTGCTGCTCTTCCGCGTCCTGACCAACGTCCCGGTCCCCAACGTCGACCAGACGCGGCTCGCCAACCTGTTCAACACGAACCAGCTGCTGGGCCTGCTCGATCTCTTCTCCGGCGGCGGCCTGGCCACGGCGTCGATCATCGGCATGGGGGTCAACCCGTACATCAACGCCAGCATCATCATGCAGCTCATGCAGGGGGTCATTCCGAGCCTGGGTGAGCTGGCCCGCGAAGGCGAATACGGGCGCAATCGGATCAACCAGTACACCCGCTTGCTTACCGTGCCGATGGCATTTGCCCAGGGCTATGGCTTCTCGGTCCTGCTCTCGGCCAACGGAGTCATCCCGGCCTCGCCGCTGTTCAGCTTCGAGACGGTGTCGCTGCTGCTCTCGTTCACCGCCGGCACGATCCTGCTGATGTGGCTCGGCGAGCTGATCAGCGAGCGTGGCCTGGGCAACGGGATCAGCTTCATCATCTTCGCCGGGATCGTCGGCCGGATCCCGCACCGCGCCGCGCCGATCATCACCGGGCCCGATGGCATCCTGAAGATCATCCCGTTCATCGTCATCGCGGTGATCGTCATCGCGGGCGTGGTCTTCATCAACGAGGGGCAGCGGCGCATCCCGGTGCAGTACGCCAGTCGCGTTCGTGGCCGGCGCATGTACCAGGGGCAGACCCAGTACCTGCCGTTGAAGGTGACCATGGCCGGCGTCATCCCGATCATCTTCGCCATCAGCATCCTCCTTTTCCCTGCGCAGATCGCCCAGTACTTCACCGCCTCGACCATCGACTGGGTCAAGGGCGCGGCCAACTTCGTGGTCCAGAACCTGAGCCAGAACAACGTGCTGGTGTACGGCGTCCTGTACTTCCTGCTGGTCGTGTTCTTCACCTACTTCTACACGGCATTCCAGTTTCGACCTGACCAGACGGCGGACTTCCTGCGCAAGAACGGCGGCTTCATTCCGGGCATTCGCCCCGGCAAGCCGACCGAGGAGTTCCTCAGCCGGGTGACGAACCGGATCACCCTGGGCGGGGCGCTCTTCCTTGCGTCGCTGGCCGTCCTGCCGCTGCTGGTGGCCGCCGTCATCCCCGGCACGCAGGGGTTGCAGCTCGGCGGGACGAGCATTCTGATCGTGGTCAGCGTGGTGGTCGAAACGATGAAGCAGCTCGAAGCGCAGATGCTGATGCGCCACTACGAGGGTTTCATCCGGTGACGGATGCACCCCGCGGGCGGCTGATCCTGCTGCTGGTCGGATCGGTTGGTGCGGGCAAGGGGACCCAGGCCGCAACGCTCAGTGAGCGTCTCGGGTTGGTCCACCTGGCGTCGGGGAACCTCTTTCGGCAGGCGCTGCAGGACGGATCGCCGCTGGGGGAGCGAGCGCGTTCATACATGGAGCGCGGCGACCTGGTCCCCGACGAGATCACGATCGACATGTTCATGCAGGAGCTGGCCCGGCCTGCTGCCGCCAACGGCGCCATTCTCGACGGCTTTCCGCGCACCGTCACCCAGGCACAGGCGCTCGATGCCACGCTTGCCGGGCGCGGCGAGCGGATCGAACGGGTGATCTCGATCGAGGTGCCACTCGAAGAGCTGGTGGCCCGCGTCGCGGGCCGGCGCGTGTGTCCGACCTGCGGCACGCCGTACCACGTTGCCGGGGAGCCACCACGGGTGCCCGGAACATGCGACCGCGACGGCACGCCGCTCGTGCAGCGGGACGACGATCGCCCCGAGGTTGTTCGCGCGCGACTGGCAAAGCAGGTCGCACCCATGCTGGAGGTGCTGGCTCACTACGACGCCGCGGGAATCGTGGAGCGGATCGACGGCCGGCAGCCGATCCCCAAGGTGACCGCCGCGATCCTGGGGGCCCTCGCGCGCCAGGAACCTCGCTGACCGATGGGGATCCCGGCCGGAACCGCAATGGTCACCATCAAGCGTCCTGAAGAGATCGAGCGCATGCGTCATGCCGGCGCGATCCTGGTCGAGGTGCTCGACCTGCTGCAACGCGAACTGCGGCCGGGGATTGCCACCGCTGACCTCGATCTCATCGCTGAGCGGATGATCCGGGACGCGGGTGCCATTCCTTCGTTCCTGGGTTATCGCGGCTTCCCCGCGTCGATCTGCGTCTCGATCAACGATGAGGTGGTGCATGGCATCCCGAGCCAGCATCGCCGGCTCCAGGACGGCGACGTGGTCGGCCTCGACGTGGGATGCATCTGGCAGGGTTGGCATGCGGACGCCGCACGGACCGCATCCCTCGGGCCGACGCCACCGAGGGTGCGTGAGCTGATTGATGCCACCAGCCGCGGGCTGGACGCGGGCATCGCGGCCGCGATGCCGGGCAATCGGCTCGGAGACGTCGGCGCGGCGATCGAAGCGGTGGCCCACCAGCACGGCTACGGGGTCGTGCGGCCGTTCGTCGGCCACGGCATCGGGACCGCCATGCACGAGGCTCCAAATGTCCCGAATTACGGTCGGCCGGGGACCGGCATGCGCATTGAGGCGGGGATGTGCTTCGCCATCGAGCCGATGTTCAACCTCGGCGGCGACGACGTCCTTGTCCTTGACGACGATTGGACGGTGGTCACCGAGGACGGCAGCCTATCGGCTCATTTCGAGGACACGCTCGTCGTAACCGCGTCGGGCCCGCAGATCCTGACCCGGAGATGAGGATTGTCGCTCACCCGATCCGGTGTATACTCCTCCTTCCGTGGGTCGCCCTGTGCGGCGGCCTTTCCGTGTGTTCACTACCAAGCCGGATTCAACAGTTGACTGAGGGTGCGTAGCGCTTGCCAAAGAAGGATGCAATCGAGGTCGAGGGCGAGGTCGTCTTGCCCCTGCCGAATGCGATGTTCAAGGTGCGGCTCGAGAATGGGCACGAGGTCCTCGCGCACATCTCCGGCAAGCTTCGCCAGAACTTCATCCGCATCCTTCCAGGCGATACCGTCCGAGTCGAGCTGAGTCCCTATGACCTCACCCGGGGTCGCATCACGTACAGGATGAGATGAAGGTTTCTGCCTCGGTCAAGCCTCGTTGCGAGCGCTGCAAGGTGATCAAGCGCTCTGGCGTTGTGATGGTCATCTGCGTTATCCCCAAGCACAAGCAGCGACAGGGGTAGCGCGACACAGTGGCACGCATCGCCGGCGTTGACATTCCCCGCGAGAAGCGGGTGGTGATCTCCCTCACCTACATACACGGCATCGGACCAACCTCGTCGCGGCAGATCGTGGCCGCGGCCAACGTCCCGGAATCGTCACGCGTGCGGGACCTCACCGAGGACGAGGTCAACCGCCTGCGCGAGGTGATCGACCGCCGCTTCAAGGTGGAGGGCGACCTCCGTCGCGAGGTGAGCATGAACATCAAGCGACTGATGGAGATCGGCTCCTACCGGGGCCTCCGCCATCGGCGCAACCTCCCGGTACGTGGTCAGCGCACCAAGACGAACGCACGCCAGCGGCGCGGTCCGCGCAAGACCGTCGGCATTCGGCGCAAGAAGTAATGAGACCCATCGAGTCACCACAGGAGTCGCATGGCTGAGCGGAAGCGCCCGGTGCGGGCAAAGAAGCGCGAGAAGAAGAACGTCCCGGTCGGGCACGCCCACATCCAGTCCACGTTCAACAACACGATCGTGACCATCACGGACACGACCGGCAACGTGATCAGTTGGGGGAGTGCCGGGCTGGCAGGCTTCAAGGGATCGCGCAAGAGCACGCCGTACGCAGCGTCGCAGACAGCGGACCTCGCTGCGCGCCGCGCCATGGAGCATGGAATGCGCCAGGTCGAGGTCTTCGTCAAGGGGCCGGGTGCTGGCCGCGAGCAGGCGATCCGTTCCCTGCAGACCGCTGGCCTGGAGGTGACCGCCATCACCGACGTCACGCCGATCCCGCACAACGGCTGCCGGCCACCCAAGCGGCGCAGGGTCTGAGGAGCGATCAATGGCACGCTATACCGACCCGGTCTGCCGCATCTGCCGCCGAGAAGGGCTCAAGCTCTTTCTCAAGGGGAGTCGCTGCTTCAGCAAGAAATGCGCCTTCGAGCGCCGGAGCTCTCCGCCCGGCATGAACACCCAGCGCCGCCGCAAGGTCAGCGAATTCGGCATGCAGATGCGCGAGAAGCAGAAGGTTCGCAAGAGCTACTCCGTGCTCGAGAAGCAGTTCCGCAACTACTTCGCGAAGGCGGAGCAGCACCACGGAATGACCGGCGAGAATCTCCTCCGCATGCTCGAGATGCGCCTGGACAACGTGGTCTACCGGATGGGCTTCGCCCGCTCGCGGGCCGAGGCGCGTCAGCTGGTCGGTCACGGCCACTTCGCGGTGAACGACCGTCCCACCAACATTCCCAGCTTCGGTACCAAGGTCGGCGACCGGATCGAGGTCCGCGAGACGCGCCGCGGCCGGGAGATCTTCAAGACCGCCTCAGAGACGATGAAGTCGGCGCAGATCCCCGAGTGGGTCAGTGCCGACGGGGCGAAGCTCAGTGGCACGGTGCTCGCGGAGCCCGTCCGCGAGCAGATGCCGCTCGAATTCAACGAGCAGCTCGTCGTCGAGTTCTACTCGCGATAGCAGCAGGAGTCACACTGTTTCATGATCGAACTTGAGTCCACGCCGACCACCCGCATCGAGGAGGTCGAGACGCGCGGCAACCTCTCCGTCTTCGAGGTGAACCCGCTGGCCGATGGCTACGGCGTTACCCTCGGCAATGCCCTGCGCCGGGTCCTCCTGAACTCGCTGGAGGGGGCAGCGGTGACCTCGATCCAGGTTGCTGGCGTCTTCCACGAATTCAGCACCATCGAGAACGTCAAGGAGGACGTCACCCAGATCGTCCTCAATGTCAAGAAGCTGCGCCTGCGCTCCTTTGCGCGCCATGCCATCACGCTGAAGCTCATGAAGCACGGCGCCGGCCCGGTGACCGCAGCCGACATCACCGAATCGGCCGATGTCGAGATCGTGAACCCGGAGCTCGTCCTGCTGACGCTGGACTCCGACGCCGGCTCGATCGAGATGGATCTCACCGTCGAGACCGGGGTCGGCTATCGGCCGGCGGAGCACGCGGAGGATCTGCCGATCGGGATCATCCCGGTTGACGCCATCTTCACGCCCGTGCGGCGCGTCAACTTCGTGGTGAGCGACACCCGCGTTGGCCAGATGACGAACTTCGACAGGCTCAGCCTGGAGATCGAGACCGACGCCACGACCACACCCAAGGCCGCCCTGTCCGCCGCCGCCGAGATCCTGGTGGGCGAGTTCAGCCGCTTTGCGGAGATCGGCCGTCGCCCCGCCGCCGGCTCCGAGGAGCTGCTGCCACCGGTCGGCGCGAATCTGCTCGAGGCGCCGATCGAGGAGCTTGACCTGCCGATGCGCGCCTACAACAGCCTGAAGCGCAACAACATCACCAAGATCGGGCAGCTGCTGGCGCTGGGCGACGACGAGCTGCTGCGCATGCGCAATTTCGGCAAGAAGAGCCTTGACGAGATGAAGGAGCGGCTGGCGCTGCGCGGCTTCATCGCTCCGGAGAGCACCACCCCAAGCGCCGACGAGTCCGACCTGCCGGCCGCCGCCGAGCTGGACGAGGCCGCCGCCGCGGAGATGGACCGGGAGGCCTAGGAGCGTGCCGCATCGGCTGGCAGGTCGCAAGCTGGGGCGCCCGGGAGCGCACCGAATGCACATGCTCGGCAACCTGGCCGTGGCGGTGCTGCGCTACGAGAAGGTGCGCACCACCGAGGCGAAGGCAAAAGAAGTGCGCACGCTGGTCGACCGGATGATCACCGTCGCCAAGAAGGGCGACCTGTCTGCACGCCGATCGTTGATCGCGGACATGCCGCACGAGCCACTCATCGTCGAGAAACTGATGGGTGAGCTGGCCACCAAATACGCCGACCGAACCTCGGGCTACACCCGCATCCTGAAGATCGGGCAACGCTTGGGCGACGCGGCACCGATCGTGCAGATCGAACTGGTCTAGGCCAGCCGAAGACGATCGGGCGAATAACGGAATCGAACGCGGTCTCACCTGTGCCGCAGCGATGCGCACGGGCGGTGATCGAGTACGACGGGACTGACTTCGCCGGCTCCCAGTACCAGCCGAATCTACGGACGGTGCAAGGGGTGCTGGAGGAGGCGCTTAACAGACTGACCGGCGAGCGGGTGCGAGTCCGTTTCGCCGGGCGAACCGATGCCGGGGTGCACGCCACCGGCCAGGTTGCGGCCTTCTGCCTCCCTCGCCGCTCGCGCGGACAGGGGATCGGATGGCCGGAGCTGCGGCGACGGCTGAATGCCGTCCTGCCAGCCGACCTGGTGGTGCGTTCGCTCCAGCCGGCGCCGATCGGGTTCGACCCCCGGCGCCATGCCCAGCGGCGCGTCTATCGCTACCGGATTCGGATGGCAGGCGATCGACGGCCGGTGGACCGGCATCGGACGCTCGAGATCGGTGACCTGCTCGATGTGGGAGCGATGCGCGGCGCAGCGACTGAGCTCGTCGGCGAGCGGGACTTCGCCGCACTGGGGACCGACCCTCGGGGTCGGACCGTGCGTCGCCTGATCGCAGTGTCGGTGACGCGGCGCGGAACCAGCGTGGAGATCCGGGTCACGGCCAACGCCTTTCTGCGACGGATGGTGCGGAGCCTGGTGGCGGTACTGCTGGAGGTCGGCCGGGGACGGCTGGCCCCGGCGGAGGTTGCCGGTCTGCTGTCGGCGGGGGAGCGGGCGCTCCACGGGCGCGCTGCCCCGGCGCGAGGGCTGACCCTCGAGCGAGTGGTCTATTCGAATACGGATCGGCGTCCCGATGACGGGGCGATGGCCAATCGGCCGGAAGCTAGAGAGCGGAGAACGTGAAGACCTACGCAGTCAAGGCGAACGAGATCGAGCGGACCTGGTGGCTGGTCGACGCGTCCGATCAGACCCTGGGGCGGCTGGCGACGCGTATCGCCACGCTGCTGGAGGGCAAGCACAAGCCGATCTACTCGCCGCATCTCGACACCGGTGACCACGTCGTGGTCATCAACGCGGCCAAGGTCAAGGTGACCGGTAACAAGCTGACCCAGAAGCAGTACTACCGTCACTCGAACTTCCCGGGTGGATTCAAGGAGGAGAGCCTCCAGGCGCTCATGGCGCGCAAGCCGGAGATCGTCATCGAACGTGCGGTCAAGGGGATGCTTCCCCAGAACCGGCTGGGCCGCGCGATGGTCAAGAAGCTCAAGGTCTACCCTGGGGCGGATCATCCGCACCAGGCGCAGCAGCCGACCGCTGCTGAGCTGTAAGAGGACACGGAACAGGTGAGCACGAACTACGTCTACGGCACGGGCCGCCGCAAGGAGGCAGTGGCGCGCGTGCGCCTCGTCCCCGGCGACGGCGCCATCGTGGTCAACGGCAAGGATGTTGCCGACTACTTCGGCGGAGCGACCCCGCTGGCCGCGCTGCGCCTCCCGTTCCGGGTCACCGAGACGGAGGGCCGCTACTCGGCCAGCGTTCTGGTTGCCGGCGGGGGGTTCTCGGGCCAGGCCGGCGCGATCCGCCACGGAATCGCCCGAGCACTCGTCAGCGCCCATCCCGACGCACGGCGCGCGCTGCGCGCAGCAGGTCTCCTCACTCGAGATCCTCGTGCCAAGGAGCGCAAGAAGTACGGCCTCAAGCGCGCACGCAAGGCGCCCCAGTACACCAAGCGCTGATCAACCGGCACCGATCGGCCCCGGCGAGCTCGCCGGGGCCCTTTGGTATCATCGGTTGCCGTGCTTGATGCCATCCGGACCTTCTTTGAAACATATCTGCGTGGTCGCTGGACGTCCCTGATCGATATCGGCCTGGTGGCCTTTGTCATCTATTGGATCTTCATCCTGATCCGGGGCACGCGGGCGGTCCGCATCGTGCTCGGCCTGTCGATCCTCTACCTGGTCTACCTCGGCGCGCAGCTGGCTGACCTTCGGCTCCTCTCGACGCTGCTGCAGACCGGCGCGGTGGTCGGTCTCTTCGCGATCGTGGTCGTCTTCCAGCCCGAGCTTCGACGAGCTCTCGAGCAGATCGGCCGCTTCGGTTCATTCAACCGCTTCTTCGTGAGCGGCGACGTGACGTCAGCAGAGCACGTATCGCGCGAGATCAGCCGAGCAGCGCGCCTGTTGGCCGGATCCCGGTACGGGGCGCTGATCGTGGTTGAGCGTGAAACCGGCCTGGCCGACCTGGCCGAATCGGGGGTGCTCCTGCACGCCGATCTCCGGGCGGAGCTGCTCGCCACCATCTTCTACCACGGCACGGCGCTGCACGACGGAGCCGTGATCGTGAGCGGCCAGAAGATCCTTGCCGCGGGCGTTCTCCTGCCGCTTTCCCAGAATGTGCTCGACTCCGAGCGCTATGGCACGCGGCATCGTGCCGCCATTGGCATCAGCGAGCAGTCGGACGCGATCATCGTCGTGGTGAGCGAGGAGACCGGATCGATCTCGCTCGTGATGCGGGGCCGGATCGAGCGCAACCTGACGGAGGAGCAGCTGCGCCGCCGGGTCCTCAACCTGATCCGACCGCAGGCTCCCCGCAAGGCCGCGCCGCTCCTGCGCCGCACACTGGAGGGACGCTGGGGTATGCATCCCGACAACGACGCCATGCTGCCGATCGATCCCGAAGAGCGGGTCGTCGAGCCTCCCGCCGCTACCAGCTCGTCGACCGGCGAGGTGGCGGAACCCGCCGTTGCGGCGCGCGCCGATCGGCCCTCGTAGCGATGCGCTGGCTCCTGCGCAATTGGCACCTGAAGCTCGCGGCGGTGGCCCTGGCCACCGTGCTGTACACCGGGCTCGTCTTCTCCGGCTCATTCAGTGAGCTGACCTTTGGGAGCATCCCGGTGACCTCCGTCAACCAGCCGGAAGGCACGTACCTGCTCTCGCAGCAGCTCGGCTCGGTCGACGTTCGCTATCGCGTCTCCACTGACGCGCCGCTGCGCGTCACCCCCGAATCATTCGCCGTAACCGTTGACCTGGCGGGCTACGACATGGCCACCTCGCCGGAGGCGCAGTCCTTGCCGATCCGTGTCCGCTCGCTGGTCGATGGCATGACGATCCTGAGCTTCTCGCCGACCACCGTCTCGATCCCCATCGACCGTCTGGGCGAGCGGACCGTGCGCGTGGTCGTTGATCGTGGGGACGTTCCGGCGGGGCTCGAGATCGGAACGCCCACCCTGAGCGAGCGCCAGGTGAGCGCCAGCGGGCCGGCGAGCCTGCTGCGCCGCGTCGACCGGGCGGTGGCTCGCGTTCGCATCGACGAATCGGGTATCGACGTATCAGCGCAGGTGGAGCTCGTGCCGGTCGACATCGACGGTCGCACGGTCCCATCGGTCGAGCTGTCTCCATCAACGGTGCAGGTCGACATCGACGTGCGCACCGTCGAAACGAGCAAGACGGTCCCGATCCGCCCGGTCCTGTCAGGCACGCCCGCCACCGGCTTCGAGGTGGCCAGCGTGACGGTCGATCCCGCTGTCGTCACCCTGCACGGGGCCCCGGTCGATCTGGCTGGCATCACCGAGGTGCTGACCGAGCCGATAAGCCTGGCGGGAGTCCGCGCGCGGGTCAGCGTCGGGGCGACCCTGGTCATCCCGACCGCAACGCATCTGCCGGTCGGGGGCTCGTCGCCGCCCACGGTGACGATCCAGATCAGGGAGATCGCTGCCAGCCGTACCTTGCTGGTCGGCGTGACCTGCATCGGTCAGCCCAGTGGCAGCGCCTGCCTGCCGCAGCTCTCACAGGTGGCCGTCACGGTGCGCGGCACGTTGAATGCCGTGACGGCACTCGACCCGGCCACGCTGTCGGCCGTGGTCAACGCCAGCGGGCTGGCCCCCGGGCCGCACGCCCTGGTGCCCACCGTGAGCCTCCCTGCCGGGATCTCCCTGGTGGGCATCTCGCCCGGATCGGTCACGGTCGTGATCGCTCCTCCAGCCACTCCGGCTCCGTAGCCGGAGTGGCGATGGGGCGTCTGTTCGGGACCGACGGGATTCGCGGCGTTGCCAATGTCGATCTGACCCCCATCCTTGCCTATGATCTCGGTCGCGCAGTGGGACACCTGCTGGGCGCGCCCGGTCGCAGCGTGGTGATCGGGCAGGACACGCGCAGATCCGGGGAGATGTTGGTGGCGGCATTGTCGGCCGGCCTGGCGTCGGTGGGGGCCGATGCCGTGCAGCTCGGCGTGGTCACCACCCCTTGCCTGGCCTACGTGGCCGCAAGCGGTGATCATGCCGCCGGGATCATGGTCTCGGCCTCCCACAATCCGCCCGACGACAACGGCCTCAAGGTGGTATCGGGAGGTCGAAAGATCGACGACGAGGCCGAGGAGGAGCTGGAGAGACTGATCCTGCGCGCCGAGTCCCTTCCCGGGCTGACGAATGCCGGGATCGGCCGGGTGTGGCATGACCCGTCGCAGATCGACAGCTACCGATCATTCCTGCAGCGCACCGCGGGCGATGCCCTGGTCGGCCTGCGGATCGCGATCGACTGTGCGAACGGATCCGCCAGCGCCATTGCCCCCCAGCTGTTTCGAGGCCTTGGCGCGACGGTTACGGTGCTATCCGCGGACCCCGACGGCACGAACATCAACGTCGAATGCGGCTCGACCCATCCTGAGCATGTCGCCGCCGCGCTGCTCGATGGGGGGCTGGACCTGGGTCTTGCCTTCGATGGCGACGCCGATCGACTGATCGCCATCGACGAAGGCGGCAGGGTCGTCAACGGCGATGCAATGATGGGGATCTGCGCCACCGCGCGGCTGGCCGCCGGGACGCTGCGCAACCGGGTCCTGGTCGCCACCGTGATGAGCAACGGGGGGCTCGAGCGCGCGATCGCCGATGCCGGGGGACGCATGCTGCGCACCCCGGTGGGGGACCGCCACGTCCTCGAGGCCATGGAGCGGGCGGACGCCTCGCTCGGCGGTGAGCAGTCCGGTCACCTCATCTTCAGGGAGCTGGCGACCACTGGGGACGGGATGCTGACCGCGATCGAGCTGATCAAGACAGTTCGGGCGAGCGGCGGGGCCACGCTCGGCGAGCTGGCCGCCCGAATCCCGACGCTGCCACAGGTGATGCTAAACTCAGCCGTCCGCCACCGAGATCAATGGGAGGTGGACCCGGAATTCGCCGCCGCAGTGGCGCGAGCCGAAGCCCGTCTCGGATCGCGGGGACGCATCCTGGTCCGGCCGTCAGGCACGGAGCCCAAGATCAGGATCATGGTCGAGGGAGACGACGCCAGCGAGATCGAACAGATCGCGCGCGACCTTGCGGCGTTGGCCACGACCCGGCTGAACTAGAGCCAAGGGAGGGCGACATGTGCGGCATCGTCGGCTATGTCGGCCCACGCGACGCTGCGCCGATCCTCCTCGAGGGGCTCCGCCGCCTCGAATACCGTGGCTATGACTCAGCCGGGATTGCCCTTCTCACCGAAGCGGGAGAGGTCTTTGTCGAGAAGAAGGCGGGCAAGCTCACCAACCTGACCGACCACCTCAACGGTGGCGCGCCGGCCGGTCACCCCGGGATCGCCCATACCCGTTGGGCGACGCATGGGCGGCCCAATGACACCAACGCCCATCCGCACACCGATTGCAGCGGGGGCCTGGCCCTCATCCACAACGGGATCATCGAGAACTACCGCGAGATCAAGGATCGCCTTGCCGCCCAGGGGCATCGGTTCGCGAGCGAGACCGACACCGAGGTGCTCGCCCACCTGATCGAGGAGCAGTACAGCGGCGACCTTGTCGAGGCGGTGCGCCTCGCCCTCAACGAGGTACGTGGCGCCTACGCCATCGCCGTGATGCACGCGGATCATCCAAACCGGATCGTCGGAGCGCGCATGAACGTGCCGCTGATCGTCGGCATCGGCGACGGCGAGGGATTCCTCGCGAGCGACGTCCCCGCCATTCTCGAGCACACCAAGAACGTGGTGATCCTGCATGAAGGCGACATCGCCGAGGTGACCCCCGAGGGCGTCAAGATCGTCGGCCTCGATGGTGTCCCGGTGCATCGCGAGGTGACCCGCATCCGTTGGAATATCGAGGCCGCCGAGAAGGGCGGCTTCCCGCACTTCACGCTCAAGGAGATCTACGAGCAGCCGCATGCCATCCAGGAAGCGCTGCGCGGTCGCGTCGATCCTGCCGGCAACGTCTCGCTCGTCGAGCTGGATGCGATCGAGGAGAAGCTTCGCCGGATCGAGCGGATCTATGTCGTCGGCTGCGGCACGGCTCGCTACGCCGGGGAGGTCGGAGCCCATCTGCTCCAGGAATGGGCACGCCTGCCAGCCGTCACGCAGATCGGAAGCGAGATGCGGTACTCACCGCCGCCTATCGATGATCGCACCCTCGTCATCAGCGTCAGCCAGTCCGGCGAGACGGCCGACACGCTGGCGCCGCAGAAGCTGGCGGTCGAGCTTGGCGCGGTCGTGGTGGTCGTCACCAACGTGGTGGGCAGCGCCATCACACGCGAGGCGGATGCGGTTTGCTACCTCCAGGCCGGCCCCGAGATCGCCGTGGCGTCGACGAAGGCCTTCGTCACCCAGGTCGTGGTCCTCGAGCTCATTGCCCTCCACCTGGCGCGCCTCCGGGGGACGCTGACCACACGGCAGCTGCGCTCGTTCGGGCTGGCGCTCCGCGAGCTGCCGGCCCAGGCTGCCGAGACCCTCAAGCTCGCGCCACAGGTGAAGAAGCTCGCCCGCCGATGGTCCGCCGTGCGCGATGTGATGTTCATCGGCCGAGCGCTCGGCTACCCGATCGCGCTGGAGGGTGCGCTGAAGCTCAAGGAGCTCTCCTACGTCCACGCGGAGGGCTACGCGGCGGGGGAGCTCAAGCATGGACCGATCGCGCTGCTCGATCCCGAAACACCGCTGGTGGCGATCGCGACCCGATCGGCCACCTACGAGAAGGTGATCAGCAACGTCGCCGAGGTACGTGCCCGCGAGGCTCCGGTGGTGGCGGTCGCGACCGTCGGGGACGAGGAGATCGCCCGGTACGCGCAGGATGTCCTGTACGTGCCGGAGACGCTCGAGGAGACGGCGCCGGTGATCGCCATCCTGCCGCTGCAGCTGCTCGCCTACGAGATGGCGGTCGCTCGCGGCGCCGATGTCGATCAGCCGCGCAACCTCGCAAAGTCGGTCACCGTCGAATAGCCGCCTGCACGCCGCGACGCCCATGACCCGCCACGAGATCGGCGTCGACCTGATCGACATCGACCGGATCATTGTTCTGCTCGCCCGCTATCCAGATCGCTTTCGACAGCGCGTCCTGACCGAGGCCGAGTCGCGGTACTGCGGGCCAAAGGCCGAGCGGGTCGCTGGGCGCTGGGCCGCCAAGGAGGCAATCAGCAAGGTGCTGGGGCTCGGTGTGCGAGGCGTGGGGTGGCGGGAGATCGAGATCCTGCCCAACCGGGCGGGGGCGCCGCAGGTGCGGCTGCATGCGCGCGCCGCCGCGCGCGCCGCCTACCTCGGGCTCGAGGACGTGACCGTCAGCATCTCTCATGAGCGTCGCATGGCGGTCGCGGTGGCGATCGCCCATCGTGGGGCGGAGGGGTAGTCGATGTCCATCACCGGCCTCACCCAGCGCTGGGTGGCGCAGCGCCTGCCGCCGCGCCCGGCGCGAGCCCACAAGGGGACCTTCGGGCGGCTCCTGATCGTGGCTGGTTCGCTCGAGTACGCCGGAGCGGCCATCCTCACCGGGCTGGGAGCGATCCGCGCCGGGGTCGGGCTGGCCTGCATCGCGACTCCCGAGACGGTCGGTCTTCGCCTGCTCGGCATCGTGCCCGAGCTGACCTCGATGCTGCTCGTGGAGGAGGCGCCGGGCCTGACTGCGCCAGCGGGCTGGCGTCGCCTGGCCAGCGAGGCGCCGCTGTACGAAGCGTGTGTGGTGGGTCCTGGCCTCGGTCGCCAGCCCTCGACCGCTCGTCGGGCGCGGCATTTCATCGGTGAGCTGCGGCACCCGTCGGTGATCGACGCCGACGCCCTCTCGGCCCTGGCCAAGACCGACCGCTGGTGGCGGCCGCTGACGGTCCCGCTGGTCCTGACCCCGCACCCCGGTGAGTTTGCGCGGCTTGCGCGCTTCGCCGACGGCGATCGACTGCCGGATGACGACGCGGAGCGTGCGGAGGCGGCTCGCCAGGCGGCCGTGCGCTGGGGGCACGTGGTCGTGCTCAAGGGCGCGCATTCGGTCATTGCCGCCCCTGATGGTGAGGTCGTTCGTTCCGACATCGCGAGCCCGGCACTGGCGACCGCGGGAAGCGGCGACGTGCTCGCCGGGGTGATCGGCGCCTTCCTGGCCGCCGGCCTGTCGCCGATCGATGCGGCGGGCTGCGGGGTTGCCGTGCACGGCGCCGCCGGCCTGCTGGCAGAGGACCGGATCGGTCGCACCGGCGTCGTGGCGCGCGACCTTGCCAACCTGCTCCCCGAGGCGATCGAGCAACTCCGTGGGGGGCGCGCCACATGACGGCCCCGGCGCGAAGCCCGCACCGGGCCTGGATCGAGATCGATCACGGCGCCCTCGTCGCGAACCTGGCTGCGCTTCGTGCGATGGCGCCGGCGGGATGCCAGGTGATCGCGGTGGTCAAGGCCAACGCCTACGGACATGGCGCGGTCGAGGTCTCGCGGACTCTGGTGCGCCATGGCGTTGAGCGGCTGGCGGTGGCGACGGTGGGCGAGGGGCAGCAACTTCGTGCGGCCGGCATCAGCGGGCCGATCATCGTGCTGTGGGGGATCGGCGAGCCCGAGGCCCGTCCGGCCCTGGAGGCGGACCTTGAGCCGATCATCACCGACCTGCGCTCGGTCGCGGTCGTGGAGCGCGCCGCGGCCGATCTGGGGCGGCGCGCGGCGGTCCACTTCAAAGTTGACACCGGCCTGGGCCGGCAGGGGAGCGACCCTGCCGATGCAGTGGCCCTGGCGTTGCGCCTTGTGCGCAGCCCTCATCTGCGCCTGGTCGGCACCCTGACCCATCTCGCGGCTCCCGGCGACGAAGAGGCCTACACCGATGTGCAGGTGCTGCGCCTGGCGCAGGTGCTCGACTCCATGCGCTCGGCGGGCGTCGATCCGGGCCTGGTCCACGTATCAGCTACCGGCGCCCTGTTGGCGAAGGTGGCGCCATTTGCGGACGCTGTGCGCCCCGGCCTGGGCCTCTACGGCCTCGTTCCCGGCTGGGCCGCGGATCGTGACACCGGGTTGCATCCGGTGCTCTCGCTGAAGGCCAGGGCCCTTCGCATCTTCGAGCTGGCAGCCGGGTCACCGATCGGCTACGGCCTGCGCCACCGGACCGAGGCGTCGACCTGGATCGCCACGCTGGGGATCGGTTACGGCGATGGCTGGCCGAGGCTCCATCTGAACAATGGCTCGGTGCTGGTCCGGGGAGCCCGCCGACCGATGGTCGGCGCGATCAGCATGGATGGTCTGACGGTCGATCTGGGCGAACGGCATGATGTAACCTACGAGGACGAGTTCGTACTGATCGGCGAGCAGATGAACGCCCGCATCACCGCCGATGAGGTCGCGGCCGAGCGACGAACCATCAACTATGAAGTGACGACCGCCCTCCGCGACCGACTCCCGCGCATACACCTACCGGAGGTCGGTGCGGGCGATGGGTAAGGTCGTCGAGCGAGCGACGATGCCACCCATGACCAAGACCGAGCTTGACCAGATCAACGGGCCCGATGCTGACGTCGGACCACTGGTCGATGAGCTCGATCGACGGGGACTGCGCGCGCCGGCCGCGCTCCTGCTCGAGGCGCATCGGCCTTTCCTGCCGCTGCTGCGCCAACTCGGCATATTCGGCGGACCGTTGATCGGTCCGCTCATCGGATCTCGCCGGATGGCTGGCCTGCAACGGCTGCTCGGCGACGCAGGAGCGTTCGATCGGCTCGTCTCGGGCCTCGAGCGGGGCGACGGGCCACAGGACGACGCCTGATGCCGAATCTCGGGAAGCTGGCAAGCAATCTCATCTCGGGGGTTGTCAACGCAGTCGGCGACTCGTCGATGCGACTTGGGTCCGCTCCCACCCTGCTCACCCTGCTGGTCCCGCTATTCGTGCTGTCACTGGTCGCCCGTCCGGCGCGACGGTGGGTGGGTCGTGATCTCGGAACGCTGGCGCACCTGGCTCGCGCCATGGCGCTGGCGGCTGAATCCGGGACCGATGCGGTGATGTCGCTCGGCAGCGCAGGGCTGGTACGCGGGGTGTCGGCGGCAGAGCGCCTGCAGACCCTGGTGGCGCTCCCGCTGCTCGGCCACCTGGCGCGCGCCGCGGCCCGGGCGGGGGTGGCGCTCCATGTCAGCAGCAACGACCCGGTGGCCACCTTCCTTGGCCAGCGCACGCTTGACGAAGCGCATGAGCGTACCGCCACGCATGAGCGATCGAGCAGCTCCACGGTGGTGTACATCGGCGAGGGCCGTCCGCTGGCTGCCCATGCAGCGCTCGCCGATGCTGGGGGCCACGGCGTCGCGCTGGTCGTCGGCGGGCTCGCGGAGGAGAGCCTGATGGTCCTCCGCGGATCGGCAGCCGTGGCCGCCTGGAGTGTCAGCGCGACCGCCAGTCCGTCGCAGATCGCCGGACCGCTTCTTGCGAGCGATGGGGCGATCATCGGACCTGAGCTGTTCCAGGCGTTGGCCGAGGTGACTTCGATCCATCACGGGCGCACGGCCGTCACGGCGGCAAATCGACTGATCGTCGGAGCCATCGCAGCACTCCTGCTTGGCTCCATCGCGATGCTGGCCGGCGCGCCCGACCTGGCGCGCTTCCTGGTCGGGCGCTAGCCATATGGGTCGGTCAATCACCTCGGCGGTGGCGGTGATCGCAGGCCTGCTGATCCTCCTCGACCTGCTGGTCGTGAACCCGTCGCTTGGCGCGGCAGCGGGAGCCCTGCAGGAGCTGCTGATCCTGCTGGCGGCGGCCGCTGCGGTGGGTGGCAGCGCGGCCCTGCTGGCTCGGCACGTGCGCGACCTGTCGGATCCGAGCGCCGATCGGATCGGCTCGGTTGTGCTCCTGGCCGGGATGGGAGCGATCGTCGTCGCCGGGCTCCGGCCGGGCTCATCCGGCGTCTTCGACCCGATCGTTCTGTGGCTGGTCGCGGCCCTCCTGGTTCCCCTGGCCACATCGCTCTTCGCGATGCTGTTCGTCCTCCTGCTCGTCGCTGCCCGGCACGCACTCGCAACGCAGGGCCGCGAAGCCGTGGTCATGCTGGCGGCCGCGGCGCTCACCCTGGTCCTCCTGCTGCCGATCGGGGGGGCGGCTGGGGACTGGTTGGCGGGCACGGCCGACTGGGTCCGCTCGGTGCCGCTGGCAGGCGTATTTCGAGGTCTGTTGATCGGCGTCGCCATCCTGGCAGCGGTGACCAGCACGCGAATTCTGCTGGGGGTCGACCGTGGAACCCAGTAGCCAGCCTGCGGGCGCACCCACATCGTCGCCCGTTGCGCTGCGACCGCTCCTGCCCCCGCTCGGGCTGCTGCTGCTGCTGGTTCTCGCCAACCTGCTGCCAATCGATATCCTGCCGATGCAGCTGCGCCTCGCAAGCCCCGATCGGTCGCGGGTCGACCAGATGCGAGCGCTGGCGGCCGGTCTCCCGGCGCATTCCCTGGTTCTTGTCGGCTTTGACCCCGACCTGGGCACGTATCCTGAGATCCGAGCGACGGTTCGCGCGGTCCTCGATGACCTGACCGCGCATGGGGCTCAGCTGGCGGTGGTCAGCTTCACGGCCGAAGGACGGGCACTGGCGGCCGGGGAGATCGATCGCCTGGCCCGGGTAGCGAGCGTGGGCGGGGGGACGGCTGCCGAGGTGCTCGACGTTGGCTTCATCTCGGGCGCGGAAGCCGGCCTGGTCCGTGCCGTGAGCGAGGTCGTCCCAAGCGCTGCGACCGGGCCGCTGGCCGAAGCGCTGCGCCTCCGCGGTGGCGGGATCGGCGCCTTCGACCTGGTGGTCATCGTGTCTGGCGGTGACCTCGGTGCGCGGAGCTGGATCGAGCAGGTCGGCCCACGGCTGCGCGACGTGCCGATGGCCGCAATTGCCCCGACCTTCCTGGAGCCCGAGCTGGCTCCCTACCTGCGGTCCGGGCAGCTGCAGGGCCTGCTCGCGACGCTCCGCGAAGGGGTCGCCTACGCGGCTGAGATCCCGGTCAGCGGCGCGGCACGTGACCGCGCTGTCCCCGCTCTGCCGGTGTTGGCCGGCATGCTCGTCGCGCTCGTCTGGCTGGCGGTCGCGGTGGTGCAGCGCGCCACGGGGCGCATCGGCCCGACCGAACGACGGGGGCGACCGGTGTGAACGGCCTGTTCGCTGCCGACCTGGGAGGAACGCTCGGCACATGGGTCGGGGCGCTGGTCACGCTCGCGGTCTGGTCCTACCTGGTCGGCGAACGGACGATCTTTCGCCTGCTCCAGTATCTCCTGGCTGGACTGGCGACCGGTTATCTGGCGCTGCTGGCGGTCCGCGAGGTACTGATCCCGAGGCTGGTCGTTCCCTTGGCGACCGATCCCGCCCATCACCCTCTCCTGCTCATCGCGCTGGCGGCGTGCGTCGTGCTGGGCGGGGCGGCCTGGCTGCCGCACCGCATGGTGGCGCCGCTGGCAGGCCTGCTGGTGGGGACAAGCGCAGCCTTCGCGCTCGGTGGCGCGGTGGTCGGCACCATCCTCCCGCAGCTGGGCGCGGGCCTGGTTGGCCGCGGGTCCGGCGCATCGGGGCTGGTCAATGGGCTGCTCGCCCTGATCATCACGATCCTTGTGCTTATCGCCTTCCTGCGCGGAGGCCCACAGGGACGCCTCACCGGACGCGCCGCGGTCCTCGGTCGTTGGCTCTTGATCGGCGGCATCGGGGCCTGGCTCGGCTTTCTGATCGTGACCCGCCTGACCCTCCTGGTCGACCGGGTCGGCTTTCTGCTGGGCGATTGGCTGGGACTCCTCCAATGACCGTTGCCGGACGCGAGATCGGGTCGCCACGCGCCACCACCGAGGTCTCCCTGCTGCTCGACGTCGGATCGGCGTGGACGAAGGGGATCGTGGTGGGCCGTAGCGCCGGCCACTGGAGGATCGCATCCCACGCGGCACAGCCGTCCAGCTGGGACGAGGCCGATCTCATCGGGACCCTGGCGGCCCGACTGGCCGGGGCCGCAGATCAGCGGCTCGCCGATCGGCTGATTGCGATTCTGACCGATGCGCCACGGATCACCTGTCACACCCCTGCCCGCCCCGGACGGATCGCACTGGCGGCGGTATCCGCTGAGCTGTCAGGCCGCGCCGCCAGGCGCGCCGCCGAGTCGGCGGGCTGGGTGGTGGCCGAGTCCGCCACGCTTGATGACGGTCGGCCCGCCGCGGAGCGGCTGGCGGCTCTCCAATCAGTCGAGGTCGATGCCTGGCTGCTGGCCGGGGGATTCGACGACGAGACCGGCGAGGCGGCGCTGGAGATGGCCGGGCTGGTGGCGGCTGCCCGCGGTGGCGGGGAGACGCCCGTCCTGTGGGCCGGCTCGCCGCTGCTGACCGAGCGGGTCGTGAGCCTCTTCGAGGCGCGCCTGGTCAGGGCGCTGCCGAACCCGCGGCCCTCCGCCGATCGGGAGAATCCTCTGCCATTGCGCCGCTACCTGGAGGCACTGCTGGAGCGACTGGTTGAGCCGGGTGGCCGGCGCCAGCTGGCGCCGGTCGGCTTCAGCCGTGCGGTGATGCAGCTTGCGCGCGGTGGCGGACGACGCATCTCCGCCATCGACCTTGGCGCGCGCTATGCCACCTGGGTGCTTGCCGATGCCAGCGGCCACTCCGAGAGCCGCGTGCTGGCAAGCGGCGGGCTCACTTCGCCGACCCTGACGGTGCCCGGCAGCCCGGCGCGGATCGCCCACTCGATCGACGTTCCGGTCGACGAGCTGGCGGTGGCCGACGCGCTTCAGTATCTGCGTGCCCGGCCCGGCACAATTCCCCAGACCGAAGAGGAGCTGGCGATCGTACATGGTGCGGCACGCGTGCTGCTGGAACAGCTCGTCGGGGACGAGTCCGCATTCGACAGCATCGACCTGCTGATCGGCGCGGGTCGAACCATCGCCGCTGCACCGACGCCTGCCCACGCCATGGGGATCCTGCTTGACGGTGCGCGCCCGCTTGGCGTGACCCAGCTGGCGATCGATCCGTCCGGCGCACTGGGCCCCCTCGGTGCGCTGGAGGACCAGGAGATCGGCGAAGGGGTCGGCATGCTGCGCGACGATCTGCTCGCTCCGCTGGGGGCCGCGCTGGTATGTCGTGGCGGCAGGTCTGGACACCCGGCATTTCGGGTCACCATCCACCGCGCCGGCTGGCCTTCGATGGGGCCGATCGAGGTGCGTGGCGGCCAGCTTCAGGTGGTGCCGCTCGGTCGCGGTCAGATGGCCGAGCTCGAGATCGAGCTCGAGCCGGGGATCGGCATCGGTGGCGCGCGGCGCGCCCGGCGGTCTCACGCCAGCGTGCTGGGCGGAGCCGTCGGCCTGGTCCTCGATGCGCGGGACGTCCCGCTTCTCCTCCCGCGTCGCAGTGACGACCGCCGCAGCATCCTGGCGGCCTGGCGCGACGCGCTCCAGCACGAGGCGCCGGTGGGAGTGGGAGAGGTCCGATGAACGGCGTTGCGATCCACCGCATTCGGCTGCAGCGCGGGAGCGCCGTCACGGTGCGGATCGGCGCGCAGATCCGACCGGACGAGGTGATCGCGCTTCGCCGACAGCCGCTCGATCCGATTCGCGTCGCCATCGCGCGTCCCCTGCGATGCGCGCCAGCAGACATTGACGACCTGCTCCAGGTCCGCCCGGGGAGCCGGGTGGTGGCGGGGGAGCGACTTGCCGGAACGAGCACGCACGAGGTGAGCGCGCCGGTCAGCGGCGTGGTGCTGGCCATCTCCCATCTTGACGGCACGATCCTGCTGGCGCCGCTCGGGGCAGAGGAGCCGGTGATCAGTCACGTGCGCGGCAAGGTCCGCGCGGTCGAGGACGGTGCTGTCGCGGTGGAGGTCCCTGCAGCCCGAGTTCGCGGCGTCGGCGGCAGCGGCGAAGCCGTGCACGGGGAGCTGGCCATCGGCGTGCAGAACCCGGAGGACGAGCTGCGGGCGGCCGCCATCGATGTGGGGGCGACCGGCAGGATCCTGGTGGGTGGCTCGCGCGCGTCGGCCGAGACGCTGACCCGTGCCCGGGCAATGGGTGTCGCCGGGATCGTTCTCGGCGGCGTCCTCGACAAGGAGCTGCGCGATTTCGAGGCGATCCAGCGACGTCGCCGGGAGGCCGGCGGGATGACCGGCTCGTTCGGCCTCCTGTTGCTCGAGGGATTCGGCAAGGTCGGCATTGACCCGCAGCTGTTCGGCTGGTTGCGCAGCCATGTTGGCCGCATGGCCAGTCTGTTTGGCGCCGACGGCCTGCTGTATGTGTACGACGCCGGCGCGGCCCCCACTCGGCGTGCGCTGCCGCGCGTCGGTGAGCGGATCGTCGCCCACCGACGACCCTACCAGGGGCGTGGAGGCGTGGTGGTTGCGATCCTCGATGGGTTGCATGCTGCCGCCTCCGGCATCCCGACGCGGATGGCGCTGGTGCGCTTCGAGGATGGCCGGCTGGCGCCGGTTCCGCTCGCCA
>JANMPX010000134.1:0-1672 GCA_031370085.1 Chloroflexota bacterium
GAGGTGGCCGCGGAAGTACTTGCTCGCCGTCACCTGGGTCGCGAGCTGCGACCAGGCCTTGGGGAAGTCGAGGCCCTTCTGCTCGAAGACGCTCTTGCCGTGCTCGTTGGTGATGACCGCCTCGCGCGTCTCCCACTCGACGGTGTCATACGGATCTGTCCCTGCGCGGGTGTAGCGGCGCTCGATGCTGAGGCCCTTCCAGGTCCGCTTCTCCCCTGCCTGCAGCTGGTGGTAGCCGCTGCCCTTTGCCCCGTTGCCGTGCCCATTCGCGGCGTGGCCGTTGCCGTTGCTGTGCTTGGCCGGGGCCTGCTGGGGAGTCGCGGAGCGTGCCATCGGTCTTCTTCCTTCGTGCTCGGAGGGGGGCGTGGATGGTGGTGCGGCGATGGTTGAGCCGCGTTTTCAGGACGGTAAGTGTACGTCCGGCCATCGGGCCCGTCAACCCGAAAACCACAAGATATGGTGGGTTGGGTCGGTTGGGGGCCCTACCTATTGTGGAGTAGTGGGTTTGCGTGTGGAGGGGATGTGGACGAAGTGTGGACGGCCCCGGGGAGCGGTGCGGCGGGGGTGAGCAGCGGTCCGGTGGCAGGCATCAGTGCCTGGGCAGCTTCATGCTGACTGGCAGCTCGCGCCGACCGGCCCGGGCTTGGCCTGGCAGCCCGGCCGTCGGCGCGCGGGTGAGTGGCGGGGTGTCATACGCCGGGTCGTGTGCGGGGGCGTGAACGCTGAGCGTTCATATCGGCCAAGTTGAGGAGCGGATTGCGGCGAACCTGGCGGCGGGGAACGCTGGGCGTTCGCGGCGGGCAACTCGCGAGAGATTCCGGCGTGGAAGCGGCGCAAGTTGGCGGTTGTGAACACTGGGCGTTCACAGGCTAGGAGGCGGGAGGGGTGCGACCGCGCAGGTTAGAGGAGGACGATCCCATTGGCGCCGGGATCTGCGCCGGCAGCCAGGGCGGCGAGGGTCGCCCGAGTGCCGAGCGGGAACGACGTTGCCAGCACCTCGGCCGCCGATCGAAGAGCGGTGCGGTTCGCGTGCGTCGCGGCGACAAGGAGCACCAGACGCGGCACCTGGCCGTCGCGTTGCTTGAGTGTCAGGTCGCGAAGCTGCGCCTGGACATCGCGCAGCCTGGTGATGGCCTCCACCGCGACGGTAATAGGTGATCCGCCAGGCGCGCGCGTTGCGGTGAGCAAGGCATCGAAGGCGCGGCGGTCGCCGGCGACGTTGAGCGGTGCCTCGAGCTGCCAGTGCCAGAGATCGCCGATGCGGATGCGAAAGCGGCGCAGCAGGGCGAGCTGAGCGGCATCGCGCACTCCGCCGCCGGCCGGATAGAAGTGGGCATAGAGGCGCAGACCGACGGTGGCCCCGTGCCGCGCGGCGTCGGCCAGGCCGAGGTTGCGGATGGCGTTGCGCTCGACGCGGCCTATGCGCGCGTGAGAGACGCCGATCGACCGGGCGACGTCGCTCTGCCGAAGGCCACGGGCGAGACGGGCGTCGCGCAGCTCGCGGCCAAGCTCCGACTGGAGCCGCTTGCCGGCGGCGAATGCCTCGGGCACACGGCGAATGCGGTTGGCCATGGCGCCAACGATGCGACACAGCTGGTTACCCGGCGCTTACCGGGCGATTCCGAGAGACGCCGGGGCGTGAACGCTGAGCGTTCATATCGGCCAAGTTGAG
>JANMPX010000165.1:0-2216 GCA_031370085.1 Chloroflexota bacterium
CACCGTTGCGATCACCTTCTGACGCGTCGTCCACAACGTTGAGCCCCAGGCGAAGATGAGCCCGACCAGCGGGCCGATCACCGGCAGCAAGACCCAGCCGAGGGCCAGGAGCAGCAGCGCGATGATCTCGGTGGCTCCCCAGCGGGGTTTCGCCATCGAAGCGTCGGTCAACGGAGCCGCCGTCCAGGCTGGCTGCGGCGCGTCCCACCCTGCCTCAGCGGCAACGATCTCCTCCGGCCCGCCCAGCCGTTCCAGGATATTGCGAACCGTCACTTCGTCGTGGCGTCCCGCCTCGGCGAGCGCCGCATCGATGTGATCGTGAACCTCCCGGGTCAGCTCGGCTCGCCGTGCCGCGGGAAGCGGCCGAGCCACATCATCCAGTCGAACGAGGTAGTCGCGCACCAGCGACATCGCGTCATCCATCTCAGCCCTCCTTCACGCCGTGGCGGTCAGCAACTCGTCGACCGCGGAACGAAACCGCGTCCATTCGGCAACAAACGCATCGAGTGCGCGTCGGCCACCGGCAGTAATCCGGTAGTAGCGGCGGGGCGGCCCGGCGTCGGACTCGCGCCACGTGGCCGCCACCAGGCCGTCGCGTCGCAGCCGCGAAAGGAGCGGGTACATCGTCCCCTCGCTGCTCACCAGCTCGCCGGCGTCGGAGAGCAGACGCACGATCTCGAACGAATACAGCTCTTCGTTACGCACGGAAGCCAGAACGCAGTGCTCGAGCACGCCTCTGCGAAGCTCGGTCAGCGGCTTCCGGGTCTCACCAAGTACCATGTCACGCATGGTACTTGGTGAAATACGCCGCGTCAACCCTCGGCTGCCCCACGCGGGCAGCAGCAGGGGAAGCAGAGCGCCCGGACCGTGGTGTCCGGGCGCTCGAGGTGGTGGCTGACGGTCGGCTAGTGGACGATGGTGACCGTGTTCGGGAACTTGGTGGCGACCGCCTCGGAGATCGATCCCTGGAGGGTTCGCGACACGAGTCCGAGGTGCCGGCTGCCGGTCACGATGTGGTCATACGATCCCGACTCCGCGGTCCGCACGATCGCATCAGCGACCTCTCCGTAGGGCTCATGGAGCTCGGCTGTCAGGCCAGCCTCCGTGATGATCCGGCGCGCCTCGACCAGCTCGGCGCTGTGGACCTTGCGGTCGTCCCAGGGGTCGACCCCGATCCGTCCCGCGTGCACCGGCACCACGCTCACGACACCGATCTCGGCCTTCATCGCCTTGGCCAGCTCGACTGCGAAGTCCAACGCCCTCCGCGCCTGCTCTGACCCGTCATAGGCGAGCAGGATCCGCTTGCTCAGCATCTCTTCACCTTGCGCGAACGCATTTGTTCGATGGGCTCGTCCAAGCGCCTGCGCGTCGGTCGGCCTCGTCATGACCAGCCTCGCCAGGATCCCGGGACGGTGCCAGTGCCGTTGGTCGCCTCCAGCGGGACCGATGTGCCCTCCACCCCCGGGCGCCGAGCCTCTGAGCTAGCATCGGGCGATGCGCGTGCTGGACGTCCGCTCCGAGTCCGGGAGTCTGTCGCGCCGTCGCTTCCTCGTCGGGCTTGCGGGAGGGATCGCTGCGGCGGTGCTGGCCGCATGCGGCATTCAGCGTCCCAGCCCGGCTCCGAGCTCGGCGGCTCCTTCAGCATCGATCGCAGCGACCCCCGCGGCGACTCCGGGTGCCACCCTGCGCGACAAGATCGGCCAGATGCTGCTGGTCGGCTTTCGTGGCCTGACCGTGCTGGAATCGGCGTCGATCGTGTCGGACATTCGCGAGCATGCCATCGGTGGGATCGTGCTCTTCGACTACGACACCCCAACCGCGACACCGGTTCGCAACGTCGCGACCCCGACGCAGCTGGCCGCCCTGGTAAACGGTCTCCAGGCTGCGGCGTCGACGCAGCTGATCGTGGCCATCGATGAGGAGGGCGGGCGGGTCGCCCGGCTCGACCAGCGACACGGCTTCCCGCCGACCGTCTCGGCGCGAACGATGGGCGAGCGTGGTGATCTCGCCTACACGCGCGAGGAAGCCGCGCGCATGGCCGGCACGCTGCTCGCCGCGGGGGTGAACCTCAATCTTGCACCGGTGGTCGACCTCGATGTCAACCCACTGAACCCGATCATCGGCGCGCTGGGCCGAAGCTTCTCGGCCAACCCATCTGTGGTCACCGAACAGGCCGGCGCCTTCATCGACGCACACCACCGGGTCGGGGTGCGCTG
>JANMPX010000185.1:0-14219 GCA_031370085.1 Chloroflexota bacterium
GCACTGCTCCCCAGGCCGCGCGCAGCCGGGATCATGCTGCTCACCTCGATCCGCCAGGCGCCGGCTCCCACCACTGAGCCGTGGGCGGCCCGCAGGCCCTCCCGGAAGGCGCGGATCAGGAGATTCTCTTCGGGGTCCTCGGTTGGGGTCGGCGCACCCTCTCCGTGCGAGTTCAGCAGGATGCCGGCCTCGTCGCCGACGTACAGCTCGGCGCGCAGGCGCAGGCTTAGGGCGGCGGCGAAGCAGTCAAAGCCGCTCCCCAGGTTGGCGCTGCTGGCCGGTACCTCGACCGATGCGATGGGCGTGGGCATGCGGGCCGAGTATACGGACGCTCAGGCGCCGGACAGCTCGCGGTGCCGGAAGCACGCCACCAGGTGGTCGTTGACCAGTCCGGCTGACTGCAGAAAGGCATACACGATGGTCGGTCCAACGAAGGAGAAGCCGCGCTGGCGCAGATCACGCGACATGAGACGCGAAAGGTCGGTCTCCGCCGGGATTTCGGCGAGCCCCCGGCGTCCGTTCTGGATCGGCCTGTCGCCGACGAACGACCACAGGTACCGATCGAAGGCGCCGGGCGCATCGGTCAGGGCCAGGTAGGCTCGTGCGTTGCCGATCGCGGCGTGCACCTTGGCCCGGTTGCGGACGATCCCCGGATCGGCCAGCAGCCGGGCGACATCGGCCTCCAGATAGGCTGCCATGGTCTCGGGGTCCCAGCCATCGAAGGCCTGCCGATACCCGCCGCGCTTGCGCAGGATGGTGATCCAGGACAGCCCCGCCTGTGCCCCCTCCAGGTTCAGGAGCTCGAACAAACGCCGATCATCGTGCAGGGGCACGCCCCATTCGGTGTCGTGGTATGCCAGGCAGAGCGGGTCGGCGGCGCCCCACGGGCAGCGCGTCCGTGCATCGGGGCCGAGCGTCACGCGCGGACCCCGACCTCCAGCAGGAAGGCGGCCAACGCATCACTCGGCATGCTGGGCAGCCTAGCAGCGGGCGGACGGTCGCATGGCATGATCCGGCTGATGTTCCCCTCGCTGCAGCTCGGCGCTCGCATGGCCGGATCTGTGGCTGCGCTGCAGGCCGTGTACGACAACCGGCCGCTGCGCAGAGTCGAGCTGGCCTTCCTTGGCTTCTCGGTGGCGGAATGGGCGATCTGGATCCCGATCCTGGTCTTCGCCTACAACCGTGGCGGCGTCTTCGAGGCGGGCCTGGTCGCGCTCGTGCAGCTCGCCCCGGCGGCGCTGATCGCTCCGCTTGCGGCCTCGTTCGGCGACCGATACCCCCGTGATCGGGTCCTGCTGGCGGCGTATCTGCTGCAGAGTCTGACCGTGGCTGCCATAGCGGCGGCGCTTGTGGCCGGCGCCCCGGTGCCAATCGTCTACGGGCTGGCGATGTTGGCCAACGCCGCGATCACGCTGACTCGGCCGGTCCAGGCCGCGATCTTCCCATCCCTGGCCCGCACGCCGGCCGAGCTGACGGCGGCCAATATCGTCGGCGGTGCGGTCGAGACGATCGCGATCCTGGCGGGTCCTGCCATCACCGGGGTTGTGCTGCAGGCATTCGGCCCGCTGCCGGTCTTCGTGGCTGCCTCGCTGGTCCTGATGGCGTGCGCCCTGCTGGTCGTCGGGCTTCCACGGATGCTGGTTGAGGGCGATCGACCGACGAGCACCGCCAGAGGGCTGCGTGGCGCGCTGCGAGAAGCGCTCGCCGGCTTCCCGATGCTCGCCCGCGAACCGAACCCGCGCTCAGTGGTCCTGGTGCTGGGATCGTCGGCGGTGCTGTGGGGGACGCTTGACGTGCTGCTGGTGGTCCTCGCCCTCGAGACGCTGTCGATCGGCCAGGCCGGAGTCGGCTTCCTCAATGCGGCGCTCGGAGCGGGTGGCATCGCCGGGGCGGCCATCGCCGTGCTGTTGATCGGCCGCCCCAAGCTTGCCGGACCATTCGCCATGGGTGTGCTGCTATGGGGCGCGGCGTTGGCAGCCGTCGGTCTTTTCGCCCTGCCATTTGCCGCCGCCGCGCTGCTGGCTCTTGCGGGCCTTGGTCGGGTCGTGATGGATGTTGCTGGCAGGACCCTCCTTCAGCGGGTCTCGCCCGACGCGCTGCTGAGTCGCGTCTTCGGTGTTCTCGAGGGGATTCACATGGGGTCGTTTGCGGTGGGATCGATCCTCGCGCCGCTCCTGGTCGGGTTGGCCGGAGCGCGTGGCGCATTCGCGGCGTCGGGCCTGGGCCTGGTGGCCGTGATCGCCATCAGCTGGCCGCGCCTGGTGCGCATCGATACCGCTGGTCTCGTGCGTCCGCGGGAGCTCGCGGCGCTGCGCGGGGTTCCCTTCTTCCTGCCGTTGAACGGGCCTGCGCTCGAGCGGCTGGCGGCTGCACTGATCCCGGTTGACGCAAGCGCGGGGACGGCCATCATCACGCAGGGAGAGCGGGGAGACCGCTTCTACATCATCACCGCGGGCGAGGTGGTCGTGACCGTCGACGGGAAGCCGGTGCGCACCCTCGGAGCGGGGCAGTCGTTCGGTGAGATCGCCCTGCTGCGCGACATCCCGCGCACGGCGTCGGTGCTGGCGGTCGGCCCGGTCGAGCTGCTTGCACTCGACCGTCATCATTTCGTCGAGGCGGTCACCGGCCAACCGGCCAGCTCGCTGGCCGCCGACGAGGTCATCCATGCCCACCTCAAGGGGGGCGCAAGCAAGGTGGAGGAGATCGATGCGGGCACGTGACCTCGGCATCGCGATCGGGGATCTCGAGCCCGGTCCGCTCAACGCAATCACCGATGTGCCCGGGGTGCGGGTCGGTCATACCACCCTGGTGGCCGGCGACGGCCCGCTGGTGGTGGGCGAGGGACCGATCCGCACCGGGGTCACGGTCATCCTGCCGCACGAAGGTGATACAGGCAGCGAGCCGGTTTTCGCCGGCAGTCACACGCTCAACGGCAATGGCGAGATGACCGGGCTGGAGTGGGTCCGCGAGTCGGGGATGCTGACCACCCCGATCGGCCTCACCAACACACACAGCGTTGGCGTGGTCCGCGATGCCCTGGTCGCGGCCAGCGTCCGCGCGGGAGCGATGGGGCTCTGGTCACTGCCGGTCGTCGGCGAAACATGGGACGGCTATCTGAACGACATCAATGGCCAGCACGTGCGCCCTGAGCACGTCTTCGCCGCCCTCGAGGCTGCGGTCGGCGGTGCGGTGGCCGAGGGCAATGTCGGCGGCGGGACGGGCATGAAGGCCTACGGCTTCAAGGCCGGCATCGGGACCGCTTCTCGGCGTGTGGCCAGCGAGCACGGCGGTTACACGGTGGGGGTGCTGGTGCAGGCCAACCACGGGCGTCGCGAGCGCCTGCTCATTGCCGGTGTCCCGGTCGGCCGCGAGATCCCGCGCAGCAAGATCCCGGGTCCGGACGTCGCGGCGCCCGATGCTGGCTCGATCATCGCCGTGGTTGCCACCGACGCTCCACTGCTGCCCCACCAGTGTCGCCGGGTGGCGGAGCGCGCCGGCCTCGGGATGGCCCGCACCGGTGGTGGCGCCGACCACAGCAGCGGCGACATCTTCATCGCTTTCGCCACGGGCAACCGAGGCTTGCGAGTCGGGAAGCGGGACGACTCGCCACGAACCTTCGCGCTGAGCATGCTCAACGACGACCAGATCAGTGAGCTCTTCTGGGCGACCATCGAGGCGACCGAGGAGGCCATCATCAATTCGCTGATCGCTGCCCAGACGATGGTCGGGCGGGACGGCATCACCTTCCATGCGCTACCGCACGATCAGCTGCGCGAGGCGATGCGCCGATACGGGCGGCTGCCCGCCTAGAGCCCCATTGCTGCGCGGATCGCCTCAAGCGTGGCCGGCACGGGGGTCGTGCCATCTGCCTCGCTGGCAACGATGTCGGGGTCCTTCAGCCCGTGGCCCGTGAGCACGCACACGATCAGCTCCCCTCGGCCGACTCGTGCCTCTGCCGCGAGGCGCGCGATACCTGCCACGCCGGCCGCCGAGGCGGGCTCACAGAAGATCCCCTCCGCCCGCGCGATGCGCAGCTGCATCGAGAGGATCTCTGCGTCGCTGACTGCCTCGATCAAGCCGCCCGACTCGTCTCGCGCCGCGACCGCGCCTGCCCACGACGCGGGGTTGCCGATCCGAATGGCGGTGGCCACGGTCTCGGGTGCCTCGACCGGGGCGCCGCGCACGATGGGAGCCGCGCCCTCCGCCTGGAAGCCAAGCATGCGTGGTCGAAGCCGATCCGTGTGGCCGGCCGCGGCATAGCGGGTGAAACCTGCCCAGTAGGCGGTGATGTTGCCCGCGTTGCCGACCGGCAGCGCAAGCGTGTCGGGTGCGCGCCCGAGGGCATCGACGATCTCGAAGGCGGCGGTCTGCTGACCCGCCAGGCGGTCGGGGTTGACCGAGTTGACGACGGTGGCCAGCCCCGCTTCGTCCAGTGATCTGACGACCGCGAGGGCCTCGTCGAAATTCCCCTCAATGGTGATCAGCCGCGCTCCGGCAGCCAGCGCCTGCGCGAGCTTGCCCCGGGCCACCTTTCCCGCAGGCAGGATCACGAAGCACCGAAGGCCGGCTGCGGCCGCATAGGCGGCAGCCGACGCCGATGTGTTGCCGGTCGACGCGCAGACCACCGCCTGCGCTCCGGCCGCCACCGCGCGATTGATCGCCAGCACCATGCCGCGGTCCTTGAACGAGCCCGTCGGATTCGTCCCCTCGAACTTCAGATGAAGCTGCTCCAGCCCCAGCTCTGTCCCCAGCCGTCGGGCGTGGATGAGAGGCGTGGCGCCTTCACCGAGGGAGATCGGAAAGGCCTCACCGGGGGTCGCCAGCAGATCTCGGTAGCGTTCGAGCAGTGGGGTCGCCATCAGCTGGTCAGCGCCTCGAGCACGATCCGCTCCTGCTCGATCTGGTGTGCCGCCGGATAGCCCTCGGCCGGCCGTGATCGCTCTGGGCGGCTGATATCGCCGAGCGGGATGCGGAACGGGACCAGGTGGCGGATCTTGGGCAGCACGAACTTGCGGGCGCCCATGTTGCGCGGTTCCTCCTGCACCCAGGCCACGTGCTGGGTCTTTGGGTAGCGGGCCAGGATCCCGCCCAGCTCGTGGGACGGGAATGGATAGAGACGTTCGCAACGAACGATCGCCAGGTCCGCCTGCTGTTCGCGCAGCGGCGAGGTGATCAGGTCGTAATAGATCTTGCCGCTGCACAGCACCACGCGTCGGACGTCATCGGCTCGCGCAGGGTCCACGGTGCCGGGGTCGTCCAGCACCGATGCGAAGGCCCCGTCGGTCAAGGCCGAGAGTGGGGAGCTCGCCTCAGGCAGGCGCAGCAGCGACTTGGGGGTCATGACCACCAGCGGGCGCCGATCCTCGTGGAGCGCCTGGCGTCGCAGGAGGTGGAAGTACTGCGCCGGGGTGGTTGGATAGACGACCCGGATGTTGCCCTCGGCTCCCAGCGCCAGGAAGCGCTCCAGGCGAGCCGACGAGTGCTCCGGACCCGATCCCTCGTAGCCGTGGGGCAGCAGCAGGGTGAGGCGCGACGTCTGTCGCCACTTGGCCAGCCCGGCAATGATGAACTGGTCGACGATGATCTCCGCGCCGTTGACGAAGTCGCCGTACTGGGCCTCCCAGATGACCAGCGCCTCGGGAGCGGTGGTGGCGTAGCCGTACTCGAAGCCGAGGCAGGCGTACTCGGAGAGCGGGCTGTTGTGGAGCTCGAAGCTGGCGCGGGCACCGTCGAGCTGCTGAATCGGCACATGCAGGGCTCCCGTCGCGACGTCATGCAGCGCCTGGTGGCGCTGGCTGAACGTGCCGCGCACGGTGTCCTGGCCGGTGAGCCGGATCGGGATGCCATCAAGCAGCAACGAACCGAGCGCCAGCGACTCGGCATGCGCCCAGTCCAGCCGCGGGTCGGAATCGGCGAGTGCGGCGCGCCGCCGCTCGAGCTGCTTTGCCAGCTTGGGATTGATGGTGAAGCCCTGTGGCCAGCTCAGCAGCTGATCGTTGAGGCTCAGCAGCAGGTCCGCGGCGACGGCGGTGGCCGGCTCGGACGCCTCCTCGGCGGAGAGGGCCTCGGCGCCGCGGTCGAGCTGTGGCTCGGCGTGGAGCTTGCGCACACCTTTCTGCTGAACGGCCAGCTCGGCGGCCGCCGAGGCGGTCCAGGCATCGGCCTCTTGCCGGCTGACCACCCCTGCGGTCACCAGCGCGGATCCGTAGATCTCGCGCACGCTGGGGTGCCCGGCGATGGCGGCCGCCATCAGCGGCTGGGTATAGGCCGGCTCGTCGCCCTCGTTGTGACCGAAGCGCCGGTAGCCGACCAGGTCGATCACCACGTCGGCATGGAAGTGGGCGCGGTACAGCATCGCCAGCCTGGCCGCCGCCAGACAGGCCTCGGGATCATCGGCGTTCACGTGCACGATCGGCACGTCGAAGCCCTTTGCCAGGTCGGAGGAGTAGTCCGTCGAGCGACCCTCTCGCGGATCGGTGGTGAAGCCGACCTGGTTGTTGGCGATGACGTGGACCGTGCCTCCGGTGCTGTAACCGGCGAGGCGTGCCATGTTGAAGGTCTCGGCGACCACTCCCTGGGCGGCGAAAGCGGCGTCGCCGTGGATGAGCAGCGGAAGGGTGCGGTCCCAGTCGACGGCGGCCAGTCGCCCGTGGCGATCCGTCTGCTGCGCACGGGCGTGCCCTTCGACCACCGGATTCACCGCCTCGAGATGGCTCGGGTTCGGCGAGAGCGTGACGTGCAGGTCACGTCCGCCGGGCGCGTGGAAGGTTCCCTCTGCACCGAGGTGGTACTTGACGTCGTCGGTGCTCCCCTGCGCCGCGGCCGCGGCCGCCCCGGCGCGGCCGGCCTCGAATTCGGCCAGGATCGCCTCGTGGCTGACGCCCACCACGTGCGCCAGCACGTTCAGACGCCCGCGATGTGCCATCCCGATCACCGTGTCACGGGCACCCGCCGCCGCGGCGTCGGCGAGGATCCGGTCGAGGATCGGCACCATCGTGTCGAGCCCCTCGATGCTGAATCGCTTCTGGCCAAGGTAGGCCTTGTGCAGGAAATGCTCGAGCCCCTCGACCGCCGTCAGGCGCTGCAGCAGCGCTCGCTTCTCATCGGCGGTGAGCGGCGTCCGATGCGCGCCTGACTCGATCACCTCGCGCAGCCAGGTGCGCTCCTGGTGACTGGCGATGTGCTCCACCTCATAGGCGATCGGGCCGCAGTACGTGGCCCGCAGGGCCGGCAGCGCCTCGGCCAGGGTGGTGCCCGGGACGCTGATCCCGAGCAGCGCGGCAGGGATGGCTGCCATCGCTTCGGGGGTCAACCCGATGCGCTCCGGTTCGAGGGCAGGGTCGCCGATCGGCTCGCTGCCCAGCGGATCGAGGCGGGCTGCCAGGTGACCGAATGACCGATAGGCCGAGACCAGCGCCATGGCCGAGGCGAT
This sequence comes from Chloroflexota bacterium, assembly GCA_031370085.1. Lineage (GTDB taxonomy): Bacteria > Chloroflexota > Limnocylindria > QHBO01 > QHBO01 > CF-167. The sequence goes on from JANMPX010000185.1 coordinate 7,433, forward strand.
GGCTCGCGGGTCGAGTGCAGCGGGGCCGTCGGGGGCTGCGAGTGGCGCCGCCCCGGCCTCGATGCCCAGAGCCGCGAACAGGTCCTCGTAGAAGCGACCGTCGCCACGCAGCAGGGCGTCGATGCGACGCAGGAAGGCTCCCGATTCGGCGCCCTGAATGATGCGGTGATCGTAGGTCGAGCTGATCGTCATCACCCGCTGCGCGCCCAGCGAACGGATCGCGCCGCTGGCCACGATGGTGCCCTGCCCGGGCATCAACCGCGGCACCGAGGCGGTGGTGCCCAGGGTGCCCGGATTGGTGAGGCTGATGGTGGCGCCCACGAAGTCGTCGGGCGACAGGCGGTTGGCGCGCGCCCGCTCGACCACCTCCTCGTAGTGGGCGTGGAATGCCCCGAAGTCCATGGTTCCCGCGGCCCGGATCACCGGCACCACCAGGAAGTGATTGCCATCGCCACGCCCGACGTCGACGGCGAGGCCCAGGTTCACGCCGCCGGGGTCGAGGCGAACGGCCTGGCCATCGGCTTCGCCATAGGCGTGGGTCATGCCTGGCTGCTCGACGGCGGCCCGCACCATCGCCCAGCCGATGAGGTGCGTGAAGCTCACCTTGCGTGGGGCGAGCTGCGTGTTCAGCTCGCGTCGCCGAGCCTCCAGCACCGACACGTCGAGATCGCGGAAGCTGGTTGCGGTGGGGACGCCCAGCGAGGCAATCATGTTCTGCGCCAGCCGCGCCGCAGGCCCGCGGATGGGGCTCGCTCCAGCCGGCAGCGATGCCGGCTCAGCGGACGGCTCGGCGGCCGGCGGCTCGCTGCTCACCGGCAACGGCGACCGAGTCCCGGCGATCTTTGGTTCGAAGAGCGCCCGCCACTCTGGATCGACCGATTCCGGATCGCTCCGATAGCGCTCCAGCATCTCGCCGACGTACCCGGCGTTGACGCTGTCCAGCGCGCGGTCCACGGAGGTTGCGTCGGATGAGTCAGGGGGCGGCATGTGCCGCTAAGGATACGGGGCGCGACGCCTCAGGCCGGCGGCGTGCCGTCGCCAACCTCCGGCGATGACGACTCGGCTGGGGCCGGGTCGGTTCTGAAGGCCTCCAGCGCGCCGTACTCACCCCGCGGCCCGCGCCCCGCAGTCAAGCCCCGGAGCAGCACAAGCACGCCGATCGCCATGATCGCCACCGGCAGGACCCAGTCCGGCAACGGTAGCCGGCCCCCGCTGATGCCGATCACGCCCTCGAAAAAGACGAGTCCCACCGCGAACAGGCCCAGGGCTGCGAGGATCTGCCGGAAGCCGTCACGCGCCATCCTGGCGTCGCCGCTGCGCGTCCCATACAGGAGCATGCCGACTCCGCTGCCGCCAGGGCCGACCAGCGCCCAGGCGTAGGCCCACGACTCCCAATGATCGGTGGCGTTCTGGTACAGGAGGACCAGCCCGATGATGCTGACGATGCTGCCGGCGATCGTCAGCCCGGCGCCGCGCGACTGGGTCAGGCCCAACGCCAGCAGGGCCACTCCGGGAGCGATCACGTAGAACGGCCAGGTCGCCTCGGCCAGGTTGAAGTTCAGCTGCTGGGCGGCGAGGAAAAGGAGCCCTAGCGCGATCAGGATGCCGCCGAGCGCCGCGGCACCGGGGCTTCCCGAGCGGCGCTGCGGCGGCTGCGCGGGTTCTGTCACGGATCGATGGTACTCGGCCCGGACACGATTGCGGAGATGCTGGGAGTGACGATCCCGCTGACGAGGTGCTTCCGCGCGGCGCCTGAGGTACCTCAGCGACCGAGGATTGACGCGAGGGCCGCGCTGTCCACGTTTCGACCGGTGATCACCACTGCCGCGCGCCGGCCGGCGAGCCCGCCCAGGCCTGCACGCAGGGCCGCGATTCCCAGGGCTCCGCTACCCTCGACGACCAGGTGGTGCACCTCGACCGCCCACCGCATGGCGTCGGCGATCTGCTGCTCGTCGACCAGCACCACCTCGTCGACCAGCTGGCGGCACATCCGCCAGGTGATGCTGTCGCGCTCGATGTTTCCGGCCACGCCATCGGCCAGGGTTGGTGCAATCGGCATCGGCTTGGTGGAATTCGACTCGAGGTAGGCGTACAGCGGCGGCGAGGCAGACGGCTGGACCCCGACCAGCCGCAGACCGGGCCGTATCGCCTTGACCCATAGCCCGATGCCGGCGATCAGCCCGCCGCCGCCCACCGGCACGATCATCGCGTCACAATCGGGCCAGTCGTCGAGGATCTCGACGCCGACGGTGCCCTGGCCGGCGATCACCTCGGGATCGTTGTACGGCGGGATGTAGACCGCGATTCCGGCAGTGTCGCGCCGACGGGCCTCCGCCTCGGCGTCATCGCTGTCGCGGCCGAACACCTCGACCACGCAGCGATCCGACTCGAGGGCGCGAAGACGTTCGAGCTTGGCGGGTGAGACCGATGCGCCCACGAGGACGGTGAGCCTTAGCCCATGCCGCGCGGCCGCGGTGGCCACGGCGATGCCGTGGTTGCCTGTCGAGGCCGTCACCAGGTCGACATCGGGATGCTCGGTCGCCACCACTGCCACCTTGTTGTGCGCGCCGCGTGTCTTGAAGGACCCGGTCGGCTGCAGCAGCTCGAGCTTCAGGCGCACCTCCGCAGCCCGGCTCTCCTCGGCCAGCTGGGGCGAGCTCTCGAGCGGCGTGTGCAAGGCGATGCCGCGCAGCCGATGGCGCGCGGCCACGACATCGACCAGCAGGGGGTAGCGTGCCATGCGGCTGAGTGTACGGGCCGGAGCTCACCCCAGGGTCAGGCCGGCTCCATCCTTGATCCAGTAGCCAGCCCACACGCCAGCCGAGATGTAGTACCAGCTGCCGCTCTGGCCGGCGATCGCGCCGTGCTGGGTGGTCGGCGCGTTGGAGGTCCTGGTGAGCGTATAGCTCTTGGTGCCCAGCACCGCTCCGGTCGAGCTGAAGTGGTAGCCGACATAGGTGCCGGCCGCGAAGTACAGGGTGCGCGGCGGGTCATAGATCTCTACACCGCCCACGATGCCGATGGCAAGCGGGTTTGAATCGACGTTCGCATTCCCGGCAAGGTCGGTGGTTGCTCCGGCCGGCACCGCGATCGTCAGGGTTCCGGTGGCCCGGTTGCCGTTGCTGAGCGTAAAGGCGTAGGTGGCTCCCGATCCCGAGACTGTACTGATCGTCCAGGGGGAGGCGCTGTTCGACGACCCGCCGAGGAGAACATTGTTCGAAGTGAGGCCCATCACCGGCTCGCTGAAGGTGGCGGTCACGTCATAGCTGGATGCCGACGTGGTGGTAGCAAACAGCGTGACCGACGGAGCCGTGGTGTCGAGCGCATAGGCCGCGGTCGCCTCCGCTGCAGCGGCGGGTCCCGCATTTCCCGCCAGATCGGCGATGCTGCCGGCCGCGAGGGTGAGGACGACCGAGCCGTCGGCGGGCTGATCCGCCGAGACCGTCACGGTGTAGACCGCGCCCGATCCTTGCAGGCCTGACACGGACCAGCCGCCCGATGTCCCGGAGACTGCAAAGTCCGATTGGGACAGCCCCGTCACCGGCTCCTGGAAGATCAGGCCGAAGTCAATGTGATGGCTTCCGGTTGGATCGGTCGCCATCGGCACGAACGACGCGACGACCGGCGCCGTGTGGTCGACGGCCGAGCCACTCGCCGCGGCGATCCGGTTCGCGACGGCGACGCGCAGGGACGGGAGCGCGGCGTACAGGGCGTCACCGGGGCAGGAGGTCAGGTTCGCGTCGCGATGACCGGAGATGTTCGCCAGGTTCTTCTGCAGTCCCGTCACCGGGTTCGTGTACATGCCGGATCCCTGCGGATTGATCCCGTGGCGCTCGGCCTCCCAGGCCAGCAGGCGCTCGAGCGTCGCTCGCGCCGCGGCGGTCGGTTGCTGTGAGGTGAACGTGCCGAGCAGGGCGATGCCCATCGATCCGTCGTTGAATCCCGTGGCATGCCCGCCGCGCACGACATTCCCCGCCAGGTCTTCCTCTGTCGGCACCTCGCCGGCGGCGTAGGTCCGGGTGAAGCGCCCCTCATAGATCCGTCCCGCCTCGTCGATCAGGAAGTTGTAGCCGATGTCCCCCCAGCCGCGGATGACCGTATGGTCGTAGTAGATGGCTCGGACGGTTGCCGCGGGATTCGGGTCGGCGTTGCGACCGGCGCTGTGATGCACGAAGAACTTCTGGACCGGATAGAAGGCCCGCGGCCAGTGCTCATGGCCAGCTGCATCAAGGCGAAGGGATTCATTCGCGCCCCACGCGGCGCGTGAGATCACCGCCGATTGGGCCATCGCGGCATCGACCGCGCCGGCGCCGACGCTCGCGCCAGCTCCGGTGCTGTCCATCGCGACGATGGTGAGCCGATCGATCCGCTGATCGGAGGTGACCCGTACCCATCGGGCCCCGCCGGCCCAGGTCACGCTGCCGTAGGTCGTGCCGTCGCCGCCGGTCGCGCCGCCCCCCTCGTCCAATTCCACCGGGATCTCGGCGCCGAAGTCGCCGGTGACGGTCGCGAAGGCCAGCGTGATGCTGGCTGCCGGAGAAGCGTGCCAATGGATCGCGACGTGCGACGCGACGATCGGCAATTCCACGGTGCGCTGGTGCTCGATGGAGGTCTGCACCTCCCGCGCGACGACGCCGATGGGACCCGATGCGTCGACTTGTGGAGCCGGCTGCGCCGGCATGGCCAGCACCGAATGGGCGAATAGCAGCTGGCCGGCGATCAGGAACGCCGCTGGCAGAATCGCGCCGCGGGAACGGCGATGACGAAGCGGATTCGGGGTCTGGAGGGTGGGTCGGACGCGGGATCGCATCGGCTCGACCAGCCTACAGCGCCAGGGGGGTCGCTCTTGCGGCCCCGGCGCTATTCAGTGTCCACGCCGGCTGTGCCGACGTCGTCGGAGGCGTCCGGACCTTCGAACAGCGCGTGCAGCCCACGGCTGATGCGCATCAGCGAGCCGAGTCGATCCTCGACGCGAGCCCGCTCGACCGGCGTGGCCCAATGTCGAAGCGTGTAGTCGATCTCGTGCTTGTGACGCGTCGCGGTGGTGCAAAGCTCCTCGATGCGCTGCCATTGGTCGTCATTCGCGCCGGTGGCCATCAGGGCGCCGCGCAGCTCGAGGATGTCCACGTAATAGGAGGTCGCCAGCCGGTCGAGGTCACGCTGGGCATCGTGCTGCCACGGTTCGGGGGGACCGCCGAATCCGTATCGACGCCAATGGCGCGTTTCCACTCCTGGGGTCATCGGTCTGGCCTTGCTCCGTGGGTGCATCTGACTCCCAGACGGTACCCCGTGATGGCGGCAGCAGGCCACCGCCCGTCCGGGCTATCGGTCCCCGGACCTATGGCCGCAGAGGGGTGGCTGGAGGGTGGTCTGGTAGAATCCGCCCGCGCAGTGGGGTGTGGCCAAGCGGTAAGGCGCCTGACTCTGGATCAGGAGATCGAAGGTTCGAATCCTTCCGCCCCAGCCAGCACTGACTCGTTCGACGTGCGCCCGCAGTCGTGTGAAGCCTCCCGGCGCCGATATCACTCTACGGAGATGCCCGCCTTCATGCCTGCCGCGTAATGGCCCATCTCGTGGCAACCGGCCATGACGTTGCCCACTTCGGCGAACGTGTGGCGAAGGGTCTTGCTCTGGCCCGGGTTACAGACTCCACAGCAGGCCGAGGCTCATGGCGATGACTGCCAGCGCCAGCCCTGCCTTGACCCATGGGCTGTTCGCGCGATTCCAGCGGGCGAGCCGCCCGAGCACCCGGCGGTTGGTGATCGCGCCGAGCAGCACGAGCAGCGGCACGATGAAGGCGATGTTGTACAGCGCCAGCAGGGCGAATCCGGTGATCCCGCCGCCGGAGGCATGAAGCACAGCGACGATGTCCAGATAGATCGCGCCCGAGCATGGAACAGTGCAGATGCCGACCAGGACGCCGGCGATCAGCATGCCGCCCAGCCCGCCACGCTCCATGGCGCGGTGCATCCAGCCATGGGTCGCGTGCGGGGCTGCCATGGCGGGGCCCCAGTTCGGGAAGAGGATGTCCTTGATCATCCACAGTGCCATCACCAGGGCCAGGATGACGGCCACCCGGGTGACGAGGTGGTCCTCCCCGAGCCAGGACAGGAAGCTGAACAGCCCGAGGCCGATGAGGAAGTAGGTGATCAGCACCGCGCCGACGTAGAGTGATCCGGCGCCCAGCAGGCGCTGACGGGCCAACTGCGTCGGGCTGCCGTCGGCGGTCACGGCATTGACCAGCGTCAGGGTGTAGGTGGCAAAGAGGACGAGCAGGGCGAAGGCGCATGGGTTGAGGCCATCGAGGACCCCGGCGCCGAGCACCGTAGGGACCGTCAGGCCGCCGAAGGTGGCAGTATCGAACGGGACGGCGATGATGACAGCCGAGGCTGCGACGGTCACCCCGCCCAGCAGGCCGGCGAGCAGCAGCGCCGGTCGCGGCAAGCCCAGAAGCAGCGGAGAGGCAGCCAGGGGCGGTGTGCCCGGGGCCGCGGCCGGGGGCACACCGTGATCGTGGGCCATCTCAGGCAGAGACCACGCGCAGCGTGCCGTGCATGGTCGGACTCTCCTTGCCGCCGCAGCACGAGTCGCAGTAGAAGTCATAGTCACCGGGCGCGGCCGGCGCCTTGATCTCGATCGTGCGGCGCGACTCCGCGGGGAGCTTCTCGTTGATACCCAGCTCGGGGGCGATGAGCGTGTGCAGTCCGCCACCGTCGAGGTGCATCGCATTGTCGGTGTTCCACCAGTCGATGGTCAGCGTCTCACCGGGCTTCGCGACGAGCACCTT
>JANMPX010000195.1:0-2216 GCA_031370085.1 Chloroflexota bacterium
CCGGGCCTTCGTCTTCGCCACGGTCGCCATCGGCCTCCTGAGCTTCAGCGTGTGGGCGCACCACATGTTCACCACCGGCCAGGTCTTCCTGCCCTTCTTCAGCTTCATGACGGCCCTGATCGCGGTGCCGACCGGGGTGAAGATGTTCAACTGGATGGCGACGCTGTGGCGGGGCTCGATCACACTCGCCACGCCGATGCTCTTCGCCCTGGGCTTCCTGTCGATGTTCCTGATCGGCGGCATCAGCGGGGTCATGCTGGCGGAGCCGCCGATCGACTTCCACCTGCAGGACACCTACTTCGTGGTGGCGCACCTGCACTACGTCTTCTTCGGCGGAAGCGTCTTCGGGGTCTTTGCGGCGACCTACTACTGGTTCCCGAAGATGACGGGTCGCCGCCTCAACGAGCGGCTCGGCAAGGTCCACTTCGCCCTGCATTTCATCGGCTTCAACCTCGCCTTCTTCCCGATGCACTTCCTGGGGATCGCCGGCATGCCCCGCCGCATCGCCGACTACTCGCCCGATGCCGGCTGGACCTTGTGGAACCTGGTGTCGACCGCCGGGGCGTTCCTGATCGCCATCAGCATCCTGCCGTTCCTGGTGAACGTGGTGGCCACCTTCATCAACGGAGAGAAGGCAGGCGACGATCCGTGGGGAGGCAACACCCTGGAGTGGGCGACCAGCTCGCCGCCGCCTCCGTACAACTTCGACAAGCTGCCCCCGATCCGCAGCGAGCGGCCGGTCTTCGACCTCCGCCACCGCCACGAGCTCGAGCACCCGGTTGAAGGGAGCGCGCTGGTCGAGGTGACGCCGTCGTGACCACGCCCGCGCAGCTCCCCATCAGCCATCGCGAGGCGGGCATGTCGACGCCCCTGGTCGGCATGCTGCTCTTCATCGCCAGCGAGGTGATGTTCTTCGGTGGCCTGTTCGCAACCTACTTCAACGCGCGCGCCGTGCACATCGGGACGTGGGGACCGCCGGCACCGGCTCCGGCGCTTGAGATCCTGCCGATTCCGCTGCCGATCACCATCATCCTGATCGCCTCGAGCTTCACGATGCAGTTCGGGGTCTTTGCCATCCGGCGCGGAGATCAGCGCGCGATGCGCAACTGGACCCTGCTGACCCTCGTCCTGGGCGTGTCGTTCCTGATCGGCCAGATCTACGACTACACCACCCTGGGTTTCGGGATCAGTGACGGCGCATTCGGGACCGTCTTCTACACCCTGACCGGCTTCCACGGGGCCCACGTCTTCGGTGGCACGGTCGGGCTCACCATCCTCGCGGCGCGCGCGTCCCGCGGGCAGTTCAGCAAGAGCAACCACGTCGCTGTCGAGGCGATCAGCATGTACTGGCACTTCGTCGATGTCGTCTGGATCGCCCTCTTCTCGACCCTCTACTTCCTGCGCTAGGAGGCCGCTGACGTGACCGACACCGCGTTCGGCTATCTGCTCCTCGGGATCGGGATCGTCTTCGTGCTGGTCGTCGTCTTCGCATTGACCAGCCAGCTGGGCGGCTCTTCGGCAGCGTCCAAGCCGCCGCGCGGGGTGCACATGCCCAGCCCCAGTTCGCTGCCGGTCAGCATGGCGATCGGCACCACGCTGCTCGGGGCGGGACTCGCCTTCCGCGCCGACGACCAGCCGATCGCCAACTTCTACCTCGCGGTTCCGGGGCTGCTGATCATGGTCTACGGCATCGTTCGCTGGGTGCGCGCTGCCGGCCGGGAATGGCGCGAGGCCGAGCGTGGCGCTCATGACGACCCAGCGGGTCACTGACCCGCTGGTGTCCACCGCCTTCGCCGAGGAGCCTGCCCATCGCGCCCCGGCGCTGCCATTGCGCTACCTGGTGGCCGGAGCGGTGGCTCCGCTGGTGCTTCTCGTCCTGTGGGGCGCGCTCCTGTTGTCGCGCGGCGGGTCACCGGCAGGAGCCATCATCGGTGCGCAGGCGCCCGCCTTCGCGCTGGCGGACCTGGACGGCAACCCGGTACGACTCGCAGACCTGCGTGGCCGTCCGGTGATCGTCAACTTCTGGGCGAGCTCGTGCGGTCCATGCGTGGAGGAGTTCCCCATGCTGTCGGCCGCGCTGGAGCGCCATGCCAGCGAGGGGCTGGCCATCGTTGGTATCGTCTACCGCGACCGGTCTGAATCGGCACGCGAGTTCATGACGCGGTTTGGCGCCACCTGGCCGGCCGTCATGGATCCGGCCGAAACGGTTGCCGCGC
>JANMPX010000247.1:0-3000 GCA_031370085.1 Chloroflexota bacterium
CGACTCCAGGACAACACACGATCCAGGTGCGTGCCACCGACGGCAGTGGCGAGCTGCAGGCGGAGAATCGGACCCGCCCCGCTCCCGATGGGGCACGCGGCTATCACGGCATCGGTGTCACCGTGTCAGGGGGCTAGTCGAGACGACCGGGCACGGTGCACAATCGCGCGCATGCCCGCCCCCCTCGCTCCGCTCTTCATCGTCAACCCGATCGCCGGCAGCGGGCGCGCCCATGGGCTGGCGCCCAGGATCGAGAGCTGGCTGGCTGAACAGGGGATCGCCGGGCGGCTGCTCGAGACGCGCGAACGTGGACACGCGGAACGGCTGGCGGCGGCCGCCACGGACCTTGGCCATGATCGAGTCATCGCGGTCGGCGGCGACGGAACGATCCAGGAGGTGCTGAACGGACTGCTCGCAGCCGGTGTCGGACCCGATGGCGGACCGCCGGTGTTCGGGGTGATCCCCGCCGGGCGGGGCAACGACCTGGCCCGCAGCGTCTACCTGCCGATCGACCCCATCGCCTGCCTGCCGATCTCGGTCGGCGAGCACATCGTCCCCTTCGACGTGGGCCAGGCCGCCAGTGCCGATGGATCGACGCGCTTCTTCGGCGCCGCGGGGGGCGCCGGCTTTGATGCCGAGGTGGCCTACACCATGGCCGTCCAGCGACGATTCTGGATGCGCGGCGAGGTAGGCTACTTCCTCGGTACCCTCAATGAGCTGCGGCGATTCCGGAACTCGCAGCTGCGCGTCACCCTGCGAGGTGACGGGGATGATCGGCTCATCAGCCAGCGCTTTCTGTTCGTGGCCTTCGCGAATGGCCCCTACTACGGCGGCGGGATGCAGATCTGTCCTGATGCCAGGACCGACGATGGATGGCTGGATGTCTGCCTGGTCGGCGACCTGTCGCGGTTCGAGGCCCTGCGCGAGCTGCCGGGGATCTACAAGGCGCTCCACGTCAAGAACCCGAAGGTCGAGATCGTTCACGCTCGATCGCTGCTCATCGACGGCGACACCGGGACCAGGGTTCACCTCGATGGCGAGCCATTCGGCCACGTGCCGATCGAGATCTCGCTCCGCCCGGCGGCGGTGAGGGTGGCGGTTCCGGCATCGGCTACGGTAGCGGTGTGAACGACCCGGTCGACGTCCCGTCCGCCAAGCGCGGTGACCGCCTGCTCGGTGGCGACGGTCGAAGGATCGGAGCGGTCGACGCGCTGTTCGCCGATTACCTGCTGGTCCGCACCGGCGGCCTGCTGCCAGTCGACCTGTACGTTCCTCGGACGGCGATCACGGCGCTGGATGGCGGCAACCTGCGCGTGGAGGTCAACCGCAAAGCGGCGTACATCGCGTGGCATCGCCCGCTCAAGCGGGCGCCGCATGACTAGCGGGTCGTTCGACCCGACGCTTCTCCAGCGGTTCCGCCTGGCCGAAGAGGTCGAGATCGAGACCTCCGCCGGACCGGGGACCACGGTGCATCGCACCATCGTCTGGGTCGTTGTCGATGAGCGGGACCGCGTGCTGATCCGCTCGTACCTCGGGCCCGGCGCTCGCTGGTACCGCGAGGCGACCATGCAACCGGCCTGCACCGTGCTGATGGCCGGGGAATCGGTGCCGGTCAGCGCCGTCCCCGCACCCGACGCCGAGCGTGTCGAGGCTTGCAGCAGAGGCTACCTCGCCAAGTACGCGGGCCGTCGCGCCACGCAACAGATGGTCGACGAGAAGAACCTGCCGACGACGCTGGAGCTGCTCCCCGGTTAGGCTCCCGCGCGATCGGTGCGCTACCCTAGGCGCCATGAACGAAGAGGCACTTGCGGAAGCGTTCTATGCCCACGTCTCAGGTGGCGGCCGGGTGGAGCCCGACGACTGGATGCCCGACGACTACCGCGCCGCCGTTCTCAAGTTCGTGGAGATGCACGCCAACTCCGAGCTGATGGGCGTGCTCCCCGAGCGAGAGTGGATCCTCCGCGCGCCGACGCTTCGTCGGAAGCTGGCGCTGACCAGCAAGGTGCAGGACGAGGTGGGCCACGCGCAGCTGCTCTACCGCGTGGCGGAGGACCTGGGCAAGAGCCGCGAGCAGATGCTGCAGGACTTGCTGGCCGGCAAGACCAAGTTCCACAACGTCTTCCACTACCCGACCCGCAGCTGGGCCGACGTGGGGATCATCGCCTGGCTCGTCGATGCGGCCGCGATCGTCAGCCAGCAGGCCCTGCGCGACTCCTCCTACGCCCCGTACGCCCGCACCATGAAGAAGATCTGCTGGGAGGAATCGGTCCACATCATGCACGGGCGAGATGTGGTGCTGACGATGATGAACGGGACCGATCACCAGCGAGCCCTGGTGCAGGACGCCCTCGACCGATGGTGGGGACCGCTGATGCAGATGCACGGCCCGCCGACCAATCCGGCGACCGACCGCGACCTGATCTGGAAGATCAAGGCCAAGGGCAACGAGCAGCTGCGCCAGGAGTTCCTGTCCATCTACGTGCCGCGCATCCGCGAGCTCGGCCTGGTGATCCCGGACCCGAACCTTGCCTATGACGACGCGACCGGGCGGTGGGTCTACTCCGAGCCCGATTGGGACGAGCTTCGATCGGTCGTGACCGGCCATGGACCGATGTCGCAGGAGCGCCTCGAGTTTCGGCGTACGCATCGCGCCCTGACGCAGTGGGTCCGCGACGCGATCCTGGGGCCGGTCGGCGCGGCGGCCTAGAACGACCCGCTGGCGTCGGCTGCAGCCGGGCGCCCAGCCTTGAGCTGCTTGACCAACGCCGTCGCCCCCTTGCGCTCGTAGATGTCGATGGCTCGCGCCATCGCCTGCTCAGCCTCCTCGTGGCGACCCGCGGCGGCGAGAATGTCGGCCCTGGCAGTAAACGTCCAAGCGGTATTCCAGAAATCAGAGTCGGCGACAATGGTCACCCCCTCAAGGGCCAGTCGGTCCGCCCCTTGCGCATCGCCTCGACGGCTGAGGACCATCGCCAGGGCGCTGCGCCAAAGAGATTCGGT
>JANMPX010000257.1:0-1530 GCA_031370085.1 Chloroflexota bacterium
CGCCGAGCGCCGCTAGAAACGACGATGGGACGGATGAGAAGAGAGGGCCTACACCTTCGTCAGGTAGAAGGGGAGCTTGCTCTCGACGGCCGCGCGCGCGTCCGTGTACGGGGGATAGTCGCCGGCGATGGCGTTCAGGGCATCCTCGTAACCGGCGCTCATCGCGTCGAGGTTCGCCTTGATGCGGGCGGCCACCTCACCGCCGCGGGCAAGGGCGAATTTGCGAGGCGCGATCTCCTGGACGTCCGTGTCGCTGATCGTGTCGGCGCGGCTCAACAGCATGAAGCCGGCGTCCGCGAGGTCGTGGTGCTTTATCCGTTGAGCGAGCGCCCGCAGCTTCTCGGCCATCATCTCGGAAGGCACCATCGCCGGGATCGTGAACGGCTCGTAGAACGGCGGGCCGATCTCGACATTGTCGGGCTCGCGGCAGATGCCTTCGCGGTAGCTGATCTCGACATCAACCGACCCGACCTGGGCGAGCAGCCCCTTGAACTCGATGTTGTCGAAGTCGAGGCCGAACGCGGAGTCCGTGAGCGGCTCCGGCACCTTGACCGAGAACCTGATCTTCCGTCCTGCCGAGCGGATCGCCGTGCGGACATCCTCCGAGTCGAACTTGTGCTTCGGCGGCTGATGGCGTGTGGCGTCGATGTCGCCCGAGAAGCGGTCGAACCCGAGCGAGTGTCGGAGGACGAAGCCGCCTTTGAAGCACAGCTGTCCGGGGAACGTCGAGGTCAGCTCGGCTGCCACGGCAGTCAGGAGGTAGTCGCGCTCGAGCAGCGCTGGAGGCTTGTCGAGACGCTCAGCGAGGCGGAGCAGGTCGTCCTGCGTGTGGAGGAGACACTTGACGCTCATCCCATTTCGCGGTGTGCGGCGAGCAGCTCGAACGGCACGTTCTCGGCGATACGCCAGCTCGAGTCGAGGCTGGGATCGCCGAGCGGCGCCTCGGCCATCAGCCGGGCGTAGGTGTGGCTGCTGCCGCGCAGGGCGGCGAAGGCGCGGGCGGCCTCGGGCCCCTCGAGGCGTTCGATGATGAACCCCAGGCGCCGTGAAGCCATCGCATTGCCGTAGCGCGAGGCGGCGAGTGCCAGCCGCTCGACGAACGCCGGGTCATGCCTGCTGGCCCGGTCGACCGCTTCGACCACCTGGCTGATGCTGACACCCCAGTGGGGGTGAGCGATGCTGTCGAGAATGGCGCGTGCGGGCCGGGCAATGGCGGTCGTCAGGGCGTGGCCGAAATGGTGGTCGCGGCCACCCCAGATCTGGCTTTCCGGCATTCTCACGTAGCGAACGTGCGTGCCCTGCCAGCTCCACGGTCGGTGGGCGTGGGGAACGACGACGACGATCTCGCGGAAGGCCTGATCGGAGAGCCGATGCTGGGCGAGAGCCTGGCCGGCTGTGACGAGGTGCGGGCCACGGGCGAGTGCCCCGACGAGCTCCAGGGCAGAGATGCGAAGGCTGCCGCTCTCCGAGCGGACGGCGTACGTCCCGCGCCGGATCGGGCGGAGCCAGCCCGCCAGTGCGAGGCGATGG
>JANMPX010000282.1:0-2480 GCA_031370085.1 Chloroflexota bacterium
CGTTCTTGCTCGAGCTGCCGGCCTTCTTGTGTGCCATTGCCTACTCCTTGGCCGGTGCCTTGCGCCGGGTTCGTGGCTTCGCGGCCATCGGCTCAGCCGGGGTGGCCTTCGTCTTCGCAGCCGATGCCTTCGCTGGCGCAGCCGATGCCTTCGCCCTGCTGGCGCGCGGCTTGACCGCCTTCGGCGTCTCCTCGCGCGGAGCGGCCGCGGTCGGGTTGATCGTGTCGATTCGGACGCGGGTGAGATGCTGCCGGTGCCCGGTGCGGCGGCGGTACTTCACCTTCTGCTTGAACTTGAAGATGATCAGCTTTGGCCCCAGGGCCTGGCTGACCACGGTACCGCTGACCGATGCGCCGGTCACCACCGGGGTGCCGATCGTCACCTGGTCTCCGTCGCCGATCATCAGGACGCGGTCGAAGGTGACCAGCGCGCCGGGATCGCCGGCAAGGCGCTCGACATCGAGCGTACTGCCGGCCTCGACGCGGTATTGCTTTCCGCCGGTCACGACCACGGCGTACATATTGCTCTCCAAGGTGATGCTGGTCGCGGCACGCCTGAAGCCTCGACGGCAGGGCGCACAGCAAAGCGGGCCGACGATGTGCCCGCGGGACGGAAAGTTTACCGGGCGATCGGAGGGGTGTCAACGAACAGGAGCCGGGTTCGGACCGCAGGACCGGCCCGCACCCGAAGGTCGAGGGCGCTCACCACGTCCTCCGGTCGCCCCGCGCCGCTCGCGTCAAGGCGCAGCACAAGGCGCAGCTTGGCGCGATGGGCCTCCTCGTCGACCTCCAGCACCTCGACGTCCTCCACCAGTGGACGCAGATCGCGCTGCCCCGCGTCGGCCCGGCGCTCGCTTTCGCCTCGACGTCGCTTCCCGAGCAGCCGCGACGAGGCGAGGAGGCGGACGACCGCCCCGCGCAGCGTGTCGCTGGTCAGGCCCGCGTCACCACGAAGCTCGATCTCATACTCGGCAGCACGGAGCTGGGAGGCGGCAGACGGGAAGCCGTGCCACACCTCGCGCGCGTCGATCACCTCGATCCCCTCCGGCAGGAGGGCGGTGGCTGCCTGGATTCGGCCGATCGGTATCAGCTCGTCGAACCAGGCCTCAAGCACCTCGCCACGCAGCTCGATCCCGATCGGGAGGTTCGCGGCAAACTTCAACCGGGGGCGGGGCCGCTGCGCGTTGGTCCGGGCGAGTGGCAGCCCCGCCTCGAGAAAGGCGCGCTCGAACTCGGCCAACAACTCCGCCTGGCGAATGCGCAGCGCCGGCTGGCGCCGCGCGAAAAGTAACTGCCAGCGCTGGCGCGGCTGATCGGTCGAAGGGGCGGCCATGTGCATTGGATGGTACCCCGGCCGCCGTAGCCGGGTCGATCAGAAGGTCGGTTTGTCCGTGTGCATCCTTACCGACTCGAGGATTCCCAGCCCGAACAGCAACGAGACCATCGACGATCCACCGTAGGTGATGAAGGGAAGCGGGATGCCGGTCACCGGCATGATCCCGGTCACCATTCCGACGTTCACCAGCACCTGGAAGAGCAGCATGCTGGCAAGGCCGATCGCGATCAACGATCCGAACGAATCGCGAGCCCGCCAGGCGATCGCCACGATCCTCCAGGTGAGCAGGGCGAAGAGGCCCAGCAGGATCGCGCAGCCGACAAAGCCGAGCTCCTCCGCCACCACGGTGAAGATGAAGTCGGTCGACTGCACCGGCAGGTAGCCGAGCTGGTTCTGGCGACCGGCGGTCAGTCCCTGCCCGAGCAATCCGCCGGATCCAACGGCATTCAGAGCCTGCAGCAGCTGGTAGCAGGCGCCCTGCGGATCCGCATTCGCGTCAAGGAAGCAGAACAGCCGCTGCCGCTGGTAGGCGTGCATGGCACCGATCGCCAGCGGGGCGAGGGCCACCGCCGCGCCGGCGAAAAGCGCCATCCAGCCGATGCTCGCTCCGCTGATGAAGAGCATTCCGACCACGATGGCCACGAACACCAGCGCGCTGCCGAGGTCCGGCTGGCGATAGACGAGGAAGGTCGGCACGGCCATCACCAGCCCCGCGCCGACGATCGTAGAGAGGCGGCCGATCCTCTCTCGCCGTCCATGGAGATAGCTCGCCAGCACCACGATCATGAGGACCTTGGCGATCTCGCTGAACTGGAAATCGAGGCCGGCCACGCTGATCGACATCTGCGCGCCGAACAGGTGGGTGCCGATCAGCATGGTCAGGGCCAGGAGGCCGAGCACCACCAGGTAGATCGGCACCGTGAAGGTCGAGAGCCAGTGGTAGTCGATGCTTGCTGCCACGAAGAACCCGGTGAGCCCGATCGCCGTCCAGATCAGGGTCTTGACCGTCTGCGACAGGCTTCCGGGGGTGCCGCTGACGCCGTAGTTCGCCGAATAGCCGATGACCACGCCGAAGGCGATCAGGAGCAGGACATACAGGAACAGCTGCCGATCAAACGACTTCCAGGTACGCCCGCGAATAGTCT
>JANMPX010000318.1:0-2052 GCA_031370085.1 Chloroflexota bacterium
CCGATAACACCCGAAGCCGGTGGGCCAACCGCAAGGAGGCAGCCGTCGAAGGTGGGATTGGTGATTGGGACGAAGTCGTAACAAGGTAGCCGTACCGGAAGGTGCGGCTGGATCACCTCCTTTCTAGGGAGAACCCGGTCAGCCGGTTCGCCGGAGGACCAAAATCTTCCAGGTCGATCGATCAGCTCATCGCAATGTCTGCGTCCCGCGAGGGGGACATGGACGCCCACGCAAGTGGGACGAGCGGATCGCCCTCGAATCTCCAGACCTGCCCCGTCGACAACGCGGGTTCCTATCACTCTCCAGCCGTGAAGGCTCGTCGGGCCGTCCCGCTTGCGGGGCGGCCTTTCGTTTGCCCTTCCTCGGCCGTTTGGTTGCGTCGCGGCTGCGTGGCGGGTACGATCCGCGCCGATCCCGGGCGTTTAGCTCAGCTGGTTAGAGCACTGCCCTGATAAGGCAGAGGTCTCTGGTTCGAGTCCAGAAACGCCCACCACCACCCCGCCCCACCGGGAGCGCGCCCTTGCCCGACGATCGCCCGTACGGAATCCTCCATGAGCCGAACGAGCGTCGCGCCCTGCTGGCGACGGTGGATGGCAAGGTCTACGCCCGCCACCCCGTGCGCACGCACCTGGTCACCTCGGCCGACGAGATTGATGCCGTCGTGAGTCGCTACGCCACGCCGCTCGGCCCGGATGTCGCGCTGGTCGCGGTCGGGGAACGGATGGTGGCCACCACCCAGGGCCGCTCGTACCCGATCACTGAGATCCATCCTGGGCCACTCGCCCGCTTCCTGTGGCGCCATGTTACCCAGCCCGGCTACGGGATCGGGCTCGGAAGCCCATGGACCATGCAGCTGGCCATCCAGGAGGTTGGCGCACCGCGGATCCTGCTGGCGGCCGCGGTCAGCGCGGTGACCCGTCCGTTCGGCATCCATGGTCTCTTCTACCGGGTGGCAGGCAAGCAGGCATCGGCGATTGACGGTGCCGCGGACTACGTCATCCCGCCCTACAACACCGAGGCGACGCTCGGTCCGAAGGATCCCGATGGGGTCGCGCGCCGGCTTTCCGCCGCCCTGGGGGTGCCGGTTGCCCTGATCGACGCCAACGATGCCGGCTGCGCCACCCTGGGGACCAGCCGCGGCGTCGATCGCCGCTGGGTCGACCGGCTCTTCACCGATAACCCGCTCGGCCAGACCACCGAGCAGACGCCGATCTGCGTGGTGCGGCGCGTCGACTGGCCAGCTGATCAGCCGCTGCCCGCGGAGCCGCGTCGCAGGCTCATCGCCCCCTGACACAACGCCCGCGGCGGCGGTACCATGCGGCGGCGCGTGGGGATGTAGCTCAGCTGGGAGAGCACCTCCTTTGCAAGGAGGGGGTCAGGGGTTCGAGTCCCCTCATCTCCACCACTCCATCCGGTATGCGAACCTCAGGCGGCACGCGGTAGGTGACCCGCACGTCCTGGCCCGAGACGACGCGTACCTCCTCGATGAGTTGCGCTAACAGTGCCTTGCTGCGGGCAGGCGACAGCACGTTGGCCAGGATTGCGTCGAGCGAGACCCCGAGCACCGCGGACGCGAAGTCGAGGTCGACCGGCCCGATGTCGCCGCGGTCGCTCTCCAGCGCGAGTGCGGCTTGCTCACTGGCCACCGCCGCCAGCCGCACCTCGATCTGGTCGATCCGGCTCTGGCAGGTCTCCGGCCGCAGCCGACCTTCCTCGAAGGCCACCAGGTAGCGCTGCAGGCGCCGCTCCAGGTCAACCCGCTCAACGGCCAGCGCGGCGGCCCTGCCGTGGCGCGCGACATGCTCATGCCGCCACTGCCGGTCGGCCTCGGCCAGCGATGCGCGCAGCAGGTCGGTGTTGGCATAGATCTCGGCCAGCTGACCGAGCACCGCTGCCTCCAGCTGCTCGCGGCGCAGGCGGTCCTGGTCGCAGGCGGCGCGACCATGGCGCGAGCGGGTGGCGCAGGTGTAGTAGTCGTAGCGGCGGGAGCGGTTATGAGCGGCGGTGCCGACGAGCAGGCGCAGGCTGCTGAGCAGGAAGGGGCTCGGGTTG
>JANMPX010000015.1:0-2585 GCA_031370085.1 Chloroflexota bacterium
AACCGTGACGCCTTCGAGCCCGCGGTCTACACGCTGGCCGGGGGATTTGCCGCCCTGGCGACCGTGGTTCGTGCAGAGCGGCTGAACGTCTTCGTGCGCGCCGGGCTGGCGCTGGCCGTGACAAATATCGGTGTCCTGACGACCTTCAACCTGCTCGAGCAACGCGATCTCGCCGCCATCCTGCAGGGGATGGCCGCCGGGACCGTCAACGCGGGGCTGGCCGTGGTGCTGGCGGTCGGATCGTTCGCCGTGCTGGGCAACCTGTTCGGAATCATGACCGTCTTCCAGCTGCTCGAGCTGGCCAACCCCTCGTCACGCCTGCTGCGCCGCCTGCTGCTGGAGACACCGGGTACCTACCACCACAGCGTGATGGTCGGCAACCTCGCGGAGCGCGCGGCAGAGACGATCGGCGCCGATCCATTGCTGGCGCGGGTGGGGGCCTATTACCACGACATCGGCAAGATGAAGAATCCGCTGGCCTTCATCGAGAACCAGGCCGGAGCTCCCAACATCCACGACGAACTGAACCCCGAGACCAGCGCGCGGATCATTGCCGGCCACATTCGCGACGGGATCGACCTCGGGTACGAGTACCGGTTGCCGACACAGGTGATCGGCTTCATCCCGCAGCACCACGGCACGAGCGTGATGAGCTACTTCTACGGCAAGGCGCAGCGCGAGCTCGGCGTCAGCGGTGAGGCGGCTGAGCCGGGACCATACCGATATCCGGGTCCCAAGCCGCAGAGTCGGGAGGCCGCGATCCTGATGCTGGCCGATGGCGTCGAGGCGTCGGTTCGGTCGCTCGACCAGAAGGACGAGGCCTCGATCCGCGGCATGGTCAACCGCATCGTGGATGCGCGGGTCGAGGATGGCCAGCTCGACGATGCCGAGCTCACGCTGCGCGACATCGCGCAGATCAAGGAGGCGTTCGTGGGGCAGCTGCTGGGGATGTACCACACCCGCATCGCCTACCCCGACAACGTCGTGCCGATCGACCCGGCCAGCCGCGAGCAGGCCTGAGCGGACCCTCCCACGGGGGCGGGTTGAGCAGATCGGCGGGCGAGCCTAGGATGATGGCGACATGGGTTGCGTCATCACCTTCCACGATCACATCGGGCCGGAGCGCCTGGTCGAGGCTGTCCACCCCCAGACCGTGGAAGAGTTGCACGCACTCCTCACCTCGGCCCTCAGCGAGACGACCCGCGCCGCGATCGGCCCCCGCCAGGTGGAGGTCGAGCTGACCCTCTGCGCCGACCCGGAGATGACCCGCCTGAACTTCGATCACATGGGCGAGCGCGGGCCTACCGACGTCCTCGCCTTCCCCCTCCACGAGTGGTCGATCGACGCGGGACATTCGCACCTGGCCGATGTCGATGACCGCGTCGCGCCGCCCGGACCGCTGCTGCTGGGGGACCTCGTGGTCGACGTCGATCAGGCGCTGCGCCAGGCCGCGGACGGTGGCTGGGGCGTGACCGAGGAGATCCTGTTGCTCGCCATCCACGGCACGCTGCACCTGCTCGGCCACGATCACGCCGAGAGCGACGAGGAGATCGCCATGCGGACGATCGAGCACGGTGTGCTCAATGTGCTGCATCGCAAGCACCGCGGCATTCGCTGGCAGCCCGGCTCCCTCTTCGACCGTTCCGGCCATGCGGTGACGACGGGCAGCTAGTCGAGGGTGCCGGGGCGACTACCATCGGCCCCGCATGAAGGTGATCTGCGGCCTGGGCAATCCGGGCGAGCGCTACCGGACGACGCGCCACAACATCGGCTTCCGGGTCGTTGACCTGCTGGCCGACCGATGGCGGCTCACCGGCGCCGGGCGCATCCGCGATGGGGCGGCGCGCCTGGAGGTGGAGCTGCCCGAGCCGGTTGGTGACGTGCTGCTGGTGAAGCCGATGCGCTTCATGAATATCTCCGGCGGTCCGCTCAAGGCTGCGCTGCGCCAGACCCAGGCCGACCCAGCCACGGACCTGCTGGTGATCACCGACGACGTCGACCTGCCGCTGGGCCGGGTGCGGCTGCGACGCTCCGGCTCGGCGGGCGGGCACAACGGGCTGCGAGACATCATCGCCACGCTCGGCAGCGACGAGTTCAATCGGCTGCGCGTCGGGATCGGGCGCGCCGGGGAGACGGTCGACCACGTGCTGGCCACCTTCAAGCCCGGGGAGCGGACGCTGGCCAGCGAGGCGGTGGCGGTTGCAGCCGATGCCGCCGAGCGCTGGCTGCGCGACGGCATCGAGGCGGCGATGAGCGAATTCAACGGGTTGGACCTGGCCGAGGATCCTGGGTGACGTCCACCCGTGGGGGCGAGGACCGGCGCCTCGCCGCACTGGTCCCCGCGCTGGCCGGGCTCCCGGCACCATCGCGCGAGCCGCTGCGCGTACCGGCCGCGGCTCGCGCTCCACATCTCGCGGCCCGACGGGCCGATCTGGCGGACGCGTCGCCGCTGGTGGTGGTGGTGCGCAACGACGAGGAGGCGCACCGGCTGGCCGATGACCGGGCCGCCTGGCTCCCCGCAGGCCACGTGCGAGTCCTCCCCGAGCGCGCCGCGCTCCCCCTCGAGCGGGCGCTGCCCGAGCACG
>JANMPX010000029.1:0-5510 GCA_031370085.1 Chloroflexota bacterium
CTCGAGGCTCGACTGCAGGAAGCGGCGATGACCACCTGGCGTGACGAAGCTCTCGACCCGCCCGCTGTCCGACCACCGGCGCAGGGTGTCAGGCGAAACGCCGAGCAGCCGGCTGGCGGCGCCGAGCGCGAGCCAGGGATCGTCTGCTTCGGTCACGCCCTGCCGAGCTCGCCCCACAGGTGCACCAGGGCGTCCATCCCGCCCCGATAATTGGAGAGCGGCATCCACTCGTTGGGCGCATGGAAGTTTCCGTTCGGCGAGGCAAAGCCGACCATCACGGTTTCCAGCCCCATCTCCTCGGCCAGCGCCGCTATCACCGGGATCGAGCCACCCATGCGGTGGAAGGTCGGCGGGCGACCGAAGGCGGCCTCCAGCGCCCGGGCTGCCACCAGGCACGCGGGGTGATCGATCGGCACCACGATCGGCGCCCCTCCCTGGATCGGCGTCACCTCCACCGTCACCGTGGGAGGCGCGATGCGCTGCAGGTGCTCGACCATCATCCGCTCGATCTCGCGATAGTCCTGGTCCGGCACGAGGCGGGTGCTGATCTTGGCGCCCGCGTAGGCCGGGATGATCGTCTTGCTGCCCGCCCCCGAATAGCCGCCCCACAACCCACTGATGTCGAAGGTCGGGCGGGCCGAGAGGCGCTCCAGCAGGGTATAGCGCGGGTCTCCTGCCATCGGCCCGCTGACCCCGATTCGTCGCGCCCAGTCGGCCTCGTCGAAGTCGAGCGCCGCGTAGGCGGCGTGCTCCTCGGCGGTGAGGTCTCGCACGGAGTCGTAGAAGCCGGGGAGGGTCACCAGCCCCTGTTCATCGGTAAGCGACGCCAGCAGCTTGGTGAGCACGGTTGCCGGGTTCTCCGCGCCTCCGCCGAAGGTGCCCGAATGCAGGTCCTGGAACGGGCCGCGCACCACCACGTCCCAGTAGGCATTGCCGCGCACGCCATAGGTGATCGCCGGCGTGCCGTTGTCGTCGGCCATGTCGGAGTCCGACACCAGGCAGAAATCGGCCCGCAGCAGCTCCGGGTGCTGCTTGACGAAGGTCTCGGACGGTTCGCTCTCGTGCTCCTCGTCGCTCTCGAAGAAGAAGCGCAGGTTGACCGGCAGGCGTCCGGTGCCAAGCAGCCAGGCCTCTGCCGCCTTGAGGTGCATGAAGAGCTGTCCCTTGTCGTCGCCCGAGCCGCGGGCGTACACGATGTCGTTCTCGTAGCGCGGCTCGAACGGCGGCCGAACCCACTCGTCGAGGGGGTCCGGCGGCTGGACGTCGTAGTGGCAATAGACCAGCACTGTTGGGGCGTCCGGGCCCGCATGCAGCCAGTCGGCGGTGACGATCGGGTTGCTGCTGGTGTCGTGCAGCTGGGCGTGCTCGGCGCCGATCCGCGTCAGCTCGTCGGCCACCCACTGCGCGGCTCGCCGCGTCTCTGGGCGCGCCGTCGGATCCTGGCTGATCGACGGGATGCGCAGGAAGGCATCGAGCCCGGCGAGATGCTCGTCTGCGTGTGTGCGCAGGTAGGCAAGGGCGGCGTCGACGCCGCGTTCGGTGGTTGTCATGGGCCGATGATAGGCGCGAGCGCCCGCCCTAGCCGAAGACCCCGAACAGGAACCCGAAGAAGAGGGCCAGCGCGGCGCCCGGCAGGAACGCGGCGATGCGCAACGCCAGTGGCCAGCCGGGACCTCCGCGCATGGCGTAGATCGGGATCACGACGGGGAAGCCGATGATCGCCAGCGACCACCCAAGGCGCCGCCGGAAGGTGAAGTCGGTACGGTCCTGCACGTCGAGCCAGTAGGCCCCGATCGTGATGAAGCCACCCACCGTGCAGATTGCGAAGATCGCCCAGATGATCGGAAGCACGGACTGATCCTAGGGCAATGCCCACGGCATTTGTCTACTCGCCAAGCTCTGCGCGACGTCGCGCCAGGTCATCCGCGCCGGTCAGCAGGTCACCGAGGAAGCGCAGCGGGCGGCGGCGTGGCAGCCGTGGCTCGGTCTGGGGCAAGAGCGCGATCATCGCGGTCCGCACCTGCTCCTCGAGGGCGGCGCGCCCCTCGCGTCCATGAATCAGCTCGGTGGGAATCGGCTCGCCGAACCGGAAGACGACGCGCCGCCGGAACCACATGAAGGTGCTGCCGACGATCGCGCAGGGCACGATCGGCACGCCGCTGGCCGCGGCGAAGGCGATCGCCCCGTCCTCGAACGGCAGCAGCTCCGTCTCCCGGAAGCCGACCGTCCCTTCGGCAAAGATGCCCAGCACGCCGCCTGCGGCAAATACGCCGCGGACCGCACGGACGGCGGAGGTCAGCGTTGTCTTCTCCGGGTTGTAGGGAATCACCCCTCCATAGAAGGCCATCAGCCGGTTGCGAAAGCCCTGCGAGAAATCGGCCTCCTTCGGTCCGAACCACGTGACGCGCGGCCGCTCGGGGGTGGCCGCCAGGGCGAGCATCGGGTCCCAGCCGTTGTGATGGTTGAGGACGAGGCAGAACGGCGCCGCCGGCCAGCGCTCGAGGCCCTCGCTGCGGATCTCGAACAGGAGCCGTACCAGCGCGAGGTTGAGCCCGCGCATGACCCGATAGCGCGTCGTGACCGCGACCCCCGGCTGGCGCGGCCCGGTGCGGCGGGCCCGCTCCTCGGCGTCGGTCATGCCACCGGCGCCGCGGTCGGCTCCGGGGCGGGGGCACGGTTTCGCGCCGGCTCGGTGACCCTTCGCAGCGCCCACGCTCCGGCGATCAGCTCGACGGCCATGAGGACGAAGATCGCCCGATAGGCCAGTCCCGAGCCCAGCGCCAGCAGCGTGACGCCGAAGACGAGCAGCCCCCCGATCGTGCTCGCGATCGGGCCGGCGCTGGCGACGGCAATGTTGCTGATCCCCATGTAGCGCCCCGACTCGGCCTTGGGGATGATGTCGGTCATCAGGGCCCAGTCCACGCCAAGGAAGACTCCGCTGCAGATCCCGATCGGAACAGCCGCGGCGACCACCATCCAGTAATCGGGGCCGATCGCCAGGATCACCGCGCCGAGCACGCCGAGCGCGATGGCCACGAAGAGCACCGGCTTGCGACCGATCCTGCTCGAGATCCATCCGCCCGGCACGGCGCTGAGCAGAGCCGCCACCGCGACAGTGAGGATGATCGGGAACTGGGACGACTGGGCCTGGTCCGGATTCATGCCGTGCGCGTTCTCCAGGAAGAAGACGGCGAACGCCTGCAGGGAGACGAGCGCGGTCAGGACGAAGAGCCGGCTGATCAGCAGCCACACGTAGTCGCGATTGGCGAGCAGGTCGGTTCCCCACGCCCCCAGCGCGCGCTCACGAAGCGTCTTGGTGGTCGGCGGAGCCGGTCGGTCGGGCACGAAGAAGACGGTGATCAGCATGGTCACCACCTCCACCAGGCCGATGGCAACGAACAGACCCAGCGTGATCTCCGGAAAACCGACGATCCCCGGCAGAACGGCCACGAACATGATGGCCAGTCCCGGGCCCAAGAGGTTGCCGGCGATGTTGGCGGCGCCCAGCAGGCCGGAGGCGATTCCCACCTGGCGTCCGGGGATGAGGTCGGGGATGTAGCCCTGGTACGGGCCCTGGGCGAAGTTGCTGCTGAACTGGAGGAGCGCCACTGCCACCACGAAGGCCCAATAGGCCTGGTTCCAGAAGGCCCAGGCCGCAAAGGTCAGAAAGACCAGGTCCATGGCGGTCCCGATCACGATGTACGGCTTGCGCCGCCCCAGCCGCATACGCGTGTGATCGCTGATCGCGCCCATCGTCGGCTGGACGACGATGGCGATCAGGACCCCTGCGGTGGTGATGACGCCGATGGCGAGGCCCGCCAGCGGATGGGTCGAACTGCCCAGCACTCCCTTCGACTCCACCAGGCGCGGGATCACGCTGAAGGTGAACGCGCCCCAAAGCGTGGTGATGGCCAGCCAGTAGGCAGTCACCGACAGCAGCTGCATCATGCTCAACGCGGACTTGGGTCGACCGAACTCGTCCCGGTCCTCGCCGGCATTCGGCGCGGTGGCCTGTTCCAACATCGGAATCCCTCGTAATGCGTCCCGCGCAGCCTACGACTGTCCTGGGGCGCCGGGAAGACCCTGCCACCGCGGGACTGCGGCGCAACTGCGGTACTGACCGCTGGGCGGCCGATTGCCGGCAGGCGGGGTATCATCCGCCAGTGATCGACCCGATCGCCATTCGGCTGGGCCCCCTGGCGCTGCACTGGTACGGCATCATCATCGCCTCGGCGGTGCTGGGCGGTGCGCTGCTGGGGACCGCGGAGGCCCGTCGTCGCGGCGAAGATCCCGAGATTGGCTGGTCGATGCTGCTGTGGGTCCTCATCTTCGGCGTGCTGGGGGCGCGGATCTACCACGTCATCCACCAGTGGACCTTCTACTCGGCCAACCCCGGCCTGATCCTGCAGGTCTGGAACGGCGGACTGGGGATCCCCGGCGCGATCATCGGCGGCGCTGCGGCGCTCTTCATCTACACCCGGGCCCGCCACCTCCCCACCGCTCGCTGGCTCGACATCTTCGCCATCGCCATCCCGCTCGGACAGGCGATCGGTCGGCTCGGCAATTTCGTCAACCAGGAGCTGTACGGCCCTCCCACCGATCTGCCCTGGGGGATCCCGATCGACGCGGCGCACCGCATCGGCGCATGGACAGACCTCTCCAAGTTTCCGGTCGACACCACCCGTTTCCATCCGCTGTTTGCCTACGAGGCGATCTTCAGTCTCGTCACCCTGGCGGCGCTGCTCTGGATCTCGCGGCGCTTTGCACATTGGCTGCGCGATGGCGACATCCTCCTGAGCTACCTCATGTGCTACGGCGCCTCGCGGTCCTACCTCGAGACGTTCCGGGTCGAGAACTGGCTGATTGCCGGCATTCCGACCGCCACCTGGCTGGGGATCGGCGGCCTGCTGCTGGCCGGCGGCTTCCTGTGGCTGCGCCACGCGAAGGGGTGGGGCACGCCGTTCGACCGGCCGGGCCCGATGGCGACCGGGGCGCCCGCTGCCGAACCGGCCAGCGCACCGAATGCCGAGACCGGCTGACCGCACGGGCATCCTGCCCGACGTCACCGCGGCGATCGGCGGCACTCCGCTTGTTTCGCTCGATCGCCTGGCCGCCGGCATCGGCCCACGCGTGGTTGCCAAGCTCGAGCACATGAACCCGGGCGGCTCCGTCAAGGACCGCATCGCCCTTCCCATGATCGAGGCGGCAGAGCGAGCAGGCCTGCTCAAGTCGGGCGGCGTGATCGTGGAGCCGACCAGCGGCAATACCGGGGTCGGGCTGGCCATGGCGGCCGCGGTGAAGGGGTATCGGTGCATCTTCGTGATGGCCGACAAGCAGAGCGAGGAGAAGCGTGCCCTGCTGCGCGCGTACGGGGCCGAGGTGGTGATCTGCCCGACCGACGTGGACCCCGAGGACGAGCGCTCCTACTACAGGGTCAGCGACCGGCTGGCCCGGGAGACGCCCGGCGCCTGGAAGCCGGACCAGTACTCGAACGCTGCCAATCCCCAGGC
>JANMPX010000061.1:0-3692 GCA_031370085.1 Chloroflexota bacterium
CGGCGGCGCGCAGCGCGTCAGCCAGGGTCAGCTCGCCCTTGGCCACCTGCAGCTTGACGCCCGGGTCGAGCTGCTGCATGAGGGCCAATCTGCGCTGGGAGTCCGCCCGGCGTCGAGCCTTCTCTTCGTCATCAACGGCCGGGCGAGGCTGGGCGACCGATTCGGCCGGCGCGGCAGCGCCAGCGACGGCCGTGGGCGTCGAGCCGTTCGTGGCGGCGGTCTGGCCATCGGCCGGGTACAGGACGCCGATCTCGTGTGGCGCCAGCTCAGTGGCTCCCTTGGCCGCCCGCTTATAGGTCTTTCGGTAGTAGGTGAGCATGTCGTTGGCGCTGGCGAAGCCGATCCGTCGCCCATTGTTCTCGATGCATTGGCTGGTGATGTCGACGAAGGCGAACCCATCGTGCTCGATCGCCTCGTGGATGGCGTTGCGCATGTGGACCTGGTGGTAGACGGTCGTCTTGGCGTACAGCGCATGGGGGGAGTTGCGCACCAGCCCCTGGAGGTTGATCGGCGTGTTGGGATTCCCGGCGGGCGACGAAAGGGTCTTGGTGCCGGTCGGCGTGGTCGGTCCGGTCTGGCCGCCGGTCAGCCCGTAGATCTCGTTGTTGTTGCACAGCACCGTCAGGTGGGCGTTGCGGCGGATCGCGTGGATCAGGTGATTGCCGCCTATGCTGGCCATGTCGCCATCGCCGGAGACCACGATCACGTTCATCTCCGGCTGGACCGCTTTGATCGCTTCGGCCACCGGCAGCGTGCGCCCATGGAGCGTGTAGACG
The DNA here is from genome assembly GCA_031370085.1 of Chloroflexota bacterium. Classification (GTDB taxonomy): domain Bacteria; phylum Chloroflexota; class Limnocylindria; order QHBO01; family QHBO01; genus CF-167. The sequence goes on from JANMPX010000061.1 coordinate 777, forward strand.
CTTTCGTGCTTGAGATAGCTTCCCATTCGACCGGTGCAACCGATCCCGGTCACGATGATCGTGTTCGTTTCGTCGAGGCCCATCTCGTCGAGCACCATGGCCAGCTGGATCATGATCGTGCCGATGCCGCAGCCGGGGCACCAGATGGTCGGGAAGAGATCGACCTTCAGGCGGCGCTTGAAGTCCAGTTCGGCGATGGCCAGCTCGGGCATCAGCCGATCCCCAGTGGCGATCGCTCGACCAGCTCCACGGGAGCGGGAGGGATCGGCGGCTCGGAGGGACCACCCGACAGGACCCGTGCCAGGCCGTCGCGGACCGCCTCCAGGCTGACCCGCCCGCCGAGCAACGGCACCCGCTTCACCTCGCGGCGCAGGGCGAGCTCAACCATGTCGGCGTATTGGCCATCGTTCGCCTCGATGCACACGATCTGCTCGTAGCGGTCGGCGACGGCGCGGATCTCGTCGGCCAGCAGTGGATGGATGCGGATCGGCCGGAAGAGGGCGTAGTCGGCGGCCAGCGGAGCGGCGACGCGGCTGACGATGCCGTAGCAGATCACCAGGACGCTGGCATCCACGTTCCAGCCGTGCTCGTACAGCGCGTATCGCTGCGCCACCTCGGCGTGGCGGTGCTTGCTCTCGTAGTACTGGCGAAGGTACTCGTCAGCATCGGCGGTGGCCGGCTCACCCGCGTTGGGGCCGTGCTCGTACATCAGCACGCCCGCGAAGAAACGAGGCTTGCCGGGCTCGTGTTTGCCCAGCGGCGCGATTGTCCGAGGCGCCACGCGGACCCCCTCCCCCACCTCGTCGAGGTCGACCACCTCGTTCAGGTGCCCGATGAAGGTATCGCTCAGGATGACCACCGGTGACCGCGACTCCTCGGCCGCATTGAAGGCCTCGACCGTCACTCGAAACGCCTCGGCAACGCCGTTGGGATAGAAGGCGATCGGCGAATAGTCTCCGGTGCTCCCGTAGCGCACCTGCATGACGTCTCCCTGGCCGGGCATTGTGGGCATCCCTGTGGCCGGACCGACTCGCTGCACGTTGACGAAGACGCACGGAACGCCGACCTTCTGCGCGTACCCGACGGCCTCCTGCATCAGCGAAAAGCCCGGGCCACTGGTGGCGGTGAAGGACTTTGCCCCTGCCAGGCTGGCACCGATGATCGCGTTGGCGGAGGCGATCTCATCCTCGGCCTGCAGGAAGCGAAACTCCGGATGCTGCGCGGCCCAGCCCGACGCCACGTTCAGGATCTCGGTCGAGGGCGAGATCGGATATCCCGCGTAGTAGTCGGCACCCGCCGCTACCGCGCCGCGGAAGACCGCCTCGTTGCCCTGGGTCAGGCGCCGCATCAGCCTAGGAAGACTCCGCCGCTGACCCGCCGCGTGCGGCGTATGCAGCGACCGCCTCCGGGAGCATCTCGATCGCCAGGTCCGGACAGTAGCGTTCGCACAGCCCGCACAGGATGCAGTTCTCCTCCTCGAGGATCACGTCGTTGCGAAGCACCAGGGTGTCCTTTGGGCAGATCTCAGTGCAGATGTCGCAGCGCTTGCAGAAGACCGGATTCCAGCTGATGTTGCTGTAGTCGACCCAGCGAATGCCGTCCTTGTGGTCGGTGGAAATACCGCTGCCGAAGCCGATCGGATCGGTGGCGCGCTGGCTGGTCATCTGAAGCCGATTCTACGCGGTCGAGCGCTCGCCCGATGCCGACGAGCCCGATCGGCGCCTGATTCGTCAGTCGCGGTCGGCGCCGGGCTCCATCGCGGCAGCCTCGGGCATCGGCCCCGGCTCCTCCGCCAGTCGAGGTCGTCCGGTCACCATGGCCACCACCGCGCTAAGGATCAGGAGCGCGGCGAAGAGCATGCGGGGCGTGATCTGCTCGTGCAGCAGGATGGTGCCCAGCCCCACGGCGACGATCGGGTTGACGTAGGCATACGTGCTGACTGTGCTGATCGCCACGTGGCTCAGCAGCCACGTGTAGGCGCTGAACGCGAGCAGCGATCCGATCACCACCAGGTAGAGCACGGCGAGCAGCGAGCTGGTTGAAAATCGGCCTGGATCGGCCTGGGCAACTTCGCCCGTCAGCAGACCGACGATGCCCAGCGCGACGCCGCCAGCGAGCATCTCCATGCCACTGCCGAGCAGCTGGTTCCTGGGCAGCGGGCCGCGCCGCGCAATGAGTGATCCGGCGGTCCAGCTCAGGGACGCAGCAAGCACCAGCACGATCCCGATCGGGTCGAGGGCATCCGCCCCGCCCGATGGATAGAGGAGGATGCCCACCCCCAGCAGGCCGACCAGCAAACCGCCGGTGGCGAGTCGGCTCGGCCCCCGACCGATGAGGATCCCGTCGGCCACGTTCATCCAGATCGGAACGGTGGCGATGATCACCGCCGCCACGCCGCTCGGAATCCGCAGCTCGCCGAGCACCACGCCGCCGTTGCCCCCCAGCAGGAGCAGGACCCCGACGACGGAGGCTGTCAGCCACTCGGCACCGCTCGGCTGACGCAGCCACCGCCCGGGGTCAACTCCGCGCCGTCGCTGCCAGCGGTCGCGCGCCACCAGGAAGGCGAGCATCAGCAGTCCGGCGACGACGTAGCGGAAACCGGCCGCCAGCAGGGGTGGCAGGGTCCGCACCATCTCGGCGATGGCGTAGTAGGTGGATCCCCACACCAGGTAGACGGTGCCCATCGCCAGGACCACGGTGATGGTCGACGGTCGCTCCGCGGGTGGGGTCATCGGTGCATTGTGCGGTAACCGGCCATCCGGCGTGAAACGGTGTCAGGCATGGATTCGTGAGACGAGCGGTCGAATGCGCGAGGCGCCATTCGTCGTCATCATGGACGGTGGCGCGCACTCCGCCGACGACGCAGCTTGAGGGTGATCATTCATGAAGTACATGCTCATCATCGCCGGGGCAGAG
>JANMPX010000092.1:0-3286 GCA_031370085.1 Chloroflexota bacterium
CGCCTTACCTGGCGCTCCTGCGCAACCGCAACTTCTCGCTGCTGTGGACCGGTCAGCTGATCTCGTTCTTCGGCGACCGCCTGCACCAGGTGGCGCTGGGGGTCCTTGTCCTTCAGCGCGCCACGCTGCTCGACGTGGGGCTCGTCTTCGCCGCCACGGCCGTCCCGAGCATCTTCCTTGGCCCGCTTGCCGGCGCCCTGGTCGACCGCTGGAACCGAAGGATCACCATGATCGTTGCCGACCTGGTGCGCGGCGGACTGGTGCTGCTGGTTCCGCTGGCCATCAACGTGCATATCGCGCTGGTGTACGGGATCGCCCTGGCGGTGGCCACCATCGGCCTCCTCTTCCGACCGGCCAAGACTGCGATCGTGCCGCTGATCGTGGGCGAGGATCAGCTGGTGGCCGCGAACTCCGCAACGAGCCTGAGCGAGACCCTTGCCGACCTGCTCGGCTATCCCGTTGCCGCGGCCATCGTCGCGGCGCTGGGCACCTTGATCGGTGCCGCCTTCGTGCTGGACTCGGCCACCTACCTGGTGAGCGCGGCCCTGCTGCTGATGATGACCGTGCCGCGCCAGGCGCTGGTCAGCGAGCCGTTCAGCGCCCGCGCCATCTGGCGCGAGATGGGCGAGGGCTGGCGCTTCCTCACCCACCAGGCGGAGCTCTTCGCCAACACGATCGTCAGCACGGTGGCGCAGCTCGCCTTCGGGGCGGAGATCGTGTGCAGCCTGATCTATGCCCAGCGCGTCCTCGACCGGACGATGCTGCCGTTTCCCGAGAACTATGGCTGGCTGATGGCGTCGCTCGGCCTGGGCAGCGTGGTCGGGGGTGTCGCCATCGGCTGGGTCGGCGCCACGGTACCCAAGGGGCCGATGACGATCGCCGGCTTCGTCGCCCTTGGCGCGGCGATGGTGGGAGCCGGGCTGACCACCAGCCCGGTCGTGGCCATCGGGCTCTTCTTCGTCATCGGCTTCGCGAACATGCTGTACCTGGTGCCGACCATCACCCTTTTCCAGGAGCTGACCCCGCAGCGGCTCTTCGGGCGAGTCGTGTCGACACGGCAGGCGCTCACCTTCGGTGCCATGGCACTGTCGATGGGCCTGGCCGGCTGGCTGGCCGGGATCCTGGGCGCCGCCGCGGTCCTGATGCTGGGTGGCGGACTGATCGTGGCCGCCGGATTGGGCGGGTTGCTGGTGCCGGCCATGCGCGGCGCCCGGTAGAAGTTGCTACCCTTCGCCGGGCCGCTCAACCGGCCGAGGATCGCCAGGGAGACCGATGACCAACCAGAAGCGTCGCGATGAGCCGTCCGGCGAGACCGGCTACCGCGGCGCGCTGCCGACCCGCACCGACTCCCTTGCCCGCGTCTGGGTGACGGCCGTGATCGTCATCTTCCTCCTGCTCTTCGTGCTCAACTTCGCCGGCCTGCCCAGCTCGCTGCTCCCATCGCCGACGCCGCTGCCCAGTGCGCTGCCCACCGTCAGCGCGGCACCAAGCGGGTCGCCGGGTGCCTCCGGGACCGCCTCATCCAGTCCGGCAGCGAGCGCTTCCGCGGCCCCCAGCCCCACGGTCGCGCCCTCTCCGTAGGGCCTTCTCGCCGGACACGTTGCCTGCTCTGGATCCGAGCGCACCGACAGGGATTCGACCGCGCCGGCCTCGAATCGCGGCGGGTTCGCTCCGATGCTGAGAATTCGGCCAGGATTCGAGGGTTTATCGGTCCATGTGCTCGGATGCCGAGCGCGCGCTAAAGGGAGAAGCGGAGGAGCCAAAAGGGATCTCCGGGATGGGGGTGCTATCCTTGGCGCCTGACACCCTTGTTCAACCATGAGGCTCTTGCCATGTTCAGCCGCGTACGAATCGCGATCCGCTTCTTCTTCATGGGGCTTGCGGTCGGCGTCCTGCTCGCGCCGCGCTCCGGACGAGAGACGCGGCTCCTGGTGCGCGAGCGCGCCGATCGACTGCTCAACGATCTGCTCGACGCCGCGACGCTGGGTGCGTTCGACTCCGGCCCGATGCCCATCCCCGACACGATCGATCCGATCGAGCCAGTCGGAAACGGCAAGACCCGGCGCCGGGCAACCACGGCCGCCCAGGCCTGACCGATACGACCGCGTCGGGCAGACGCGGTCGCCTTCGTTTCGACAGTTCGATGTGGTGGCGGCGCACCCGCCCGGCCACTGACCCTCCGCCGGTGACGGACCCGATGGAACGCGCCCGACGGCGCATGGTCCACGGGCAGATCGAGGCGCGCGGCCTGTCCGATCCCGAGCTGTTGCGAGCCTTCTTGACCGTGCCCCGTCACGCGTTCGTCGACGCGCCCGACCCCTATGGGGACGAGGCCCTGCCACTGCCCGCCGGGCAGACGATCTCGCAGCCGTTCATCGTGGCCCTGATGACCGACGCCGCGCGCCCGGCAGCCGGCTGGCAGGGTGCGCGCGTGCTGGAGATCGGCACCGGCAGCGGCTACCAGGCGGCGATCCTGGCCGAGCTGGGAGCCGAGGTGATCAGCATCGAGCGCCACGCCGAGCTGTCACGCCAGGCTGCCCGCCGGCTGGCGGACGCCGGCTACGACACGGTTCGCCTGGTGATCGGCGACGGGACGCAAGGCTGGGTGGCGGGCGCACCATATAGCGCAATCCTGGTCACGGCCGGAGGGCCATCAGTTCCGCAGCCACTGCTCGAGCAGCTCGACCGCAACGGCGGGAAGCTGGTCATGCCGGTCGGCGCCCGAGATCATCAGCTGCTGACCGTGGTCCAGCGGCTGGGCTCGGAGCTGATCAGCGAGGTCCGCGAGCCGGTCGTCTTCGTGCCGCTGATCGGCGAATACGGCGTGTCCGAGGACTCGAGCCGCTAGACGGGCGGGACCTCCAATCCGGATCGTTCGCGCGGGGACGTTGCGGGCCGCGGGGCCGGGCGCGTCCTGCGGGGGATCCCGGCCCGGTTCAGCTCCTCGTCGTACGCCGCCTCGATGCGTCTGACCATCGCGTCCAGGCTGAAGCGAGTCTCGACGGTGGTCCGCCCCGCCTCGCCCAGGCGCGTGCGCAGGTCCGGGGAGCAGGCGAGCCGGATGCAGGCATCGGCCAGGGGGGCTGGGTCTGCCGGAGGGACGAGCAGGCCGTCGAGGCCATCGGTCAGGACCTCGGGAATGCCACCGACCGCCGAGGCAACAACCGGCCGGCGGCGCGCCATGGCCTCGAGGATCGAGATCCCCTGGGCCTCGCGCAGCGAGGGCAGCACGGCGATATCCAGCTCACCGGTGATCGAGGCCACGTCCTCGCGGCGGCCGGTGAAC
>JANMPX010000125.1:0-2111 GCA_031370085.1 Chloroflexota bacterium
GGCCCGGCACCGAAGCCGCTCCAGCTCTTCCACATCACCGAGTCGGGCGGCTCACTCGTCGTCGACACGAACCCGTTGAACGTCATCGACCGTGGCCGGAACGAATGGGACCCGAAGGACGTGGAGATCACGGCGTGACCCTGGATCCGAACGCCGTCCTGGCCGGCCTCAGCCTGCTGCTCTTCGTGGGCCTCCTTGGCTTCTTCGCCTTCGTCGTCAAGCACCAGAACGACATCGAGCCCGACGAGAAGCCCGCCGAGGGCGTCGAGCTCCTCCGCCAGCACTATGCCCCGGGCGACACGATCGAGCAGCCGACCCCGTATTACGTCGCGCCGATCCCGTCCTCGCCCGATCCGCTGGAAAGCGCGGCGAACCTGGACAAGAAGATCCTGGCCGGCGCCGGAATGCTGTTCGTCGTCCTCGGTCTGGTCGGCGGCTACCTGCTGCTCCTCCTCGTCGGGCGCGCCGACGCGAGCTCGACCACCTGGCGCGACCGCGTCGCGTCCGAGCACCAGCTGGCGGCCTCGGTGATGCGTGGGCGCAACCTCTACGCCAACCTCTGCTTCGACTGCCACGGCAAGGAAGGAAAGGGCGACGTCGGCGTCGGGCTGCCGATCAACAAGCCGGAGTTCAAGTACGAGAACATCAAGGACGATCCGGCAAAGCTCAAGGACACCGAGGTCTACCTCCAGAAGGTCATCGAGCGGGGCCGCCAGAAGCCGGCGCCACAGATCTCGATGCCGGCCTGGAGCAACCACGAGGGCGGTCCGCTCAACGATGAGCAGATCCGTCAGCTCCTCGCGATGATCCAGTTCGGCAAGGATGAGGACTGGGGCGATATGGTCGCGGTCCGCCGCGAAAGCGGTCTGGAGGAGGAGCCGAACCCGCCGAAGCCCGTCGTCCTCGACGCGAAGGCCGCGGGGAAGGCGCTCATGCTGAACAACCCGCAGGCCTCCTGCGTGAGCTGCCACAGCCTCGAGGCGGGGAAGAACAGCCCCGTCGCCGCCGCGCCGAACCTCTCCGATTACGGCGTGAAAGGCCCCTTGAGCACGGAGCTGAAAGCGCTGAAGGCCTCGGGCGATCCGGACTGGCTGTTCAAATGGGTGAGCAACGCCCCCGCGATCAAGCCGGGGATCATCATGCCGCCATTCAATAAGTCCGCCGCCGGGCAGCTTGAAGACACGAATATCAAGAACATCGTCGAGTACCTGCTGACCCTCGGGAAATAGCGGACACAGAGGAGCAAAGAACGTGATCACGGAGATCGCCGAAGCGAACGAGTTCTACATGGTGTTCATCACCACGTTCATCCTGATCGCGACCCTCTACTTCCTCCAGAAGTGGTGGACCACGTACCGCTAGACCTTCGCGATCCGGCAGCCCCCCGTCCGCAGCTGCGGACCCTCACCCTCCTGGTCGGCCGGATGACCACGATCAAGCTGACCTACTGGGCCGCCCTCACCGGGTGGGAGATCGCAGCACCGCGTGGCCTGGAGATCCTCTTTGCGATCGTGGCCTCAGCCGGCGCGATCCTCTGGTCGATCCGCGCAGCGCGGAGCATCGACCGCCGTTCCGGTGGCATCACACGTTCCATCGCCACCCTCTCCACCTCCTTCGCCACCGCATCTGTCGTGGCCGCCCCGGCGAGCATTCCGCTCCTGCTCGTCGAGCGCGTGCGGTCTGCGGAGGGCTGCGCGGCGCAGATCACCTGTCATGGCGAGGCGATCTGGCTCTGGGTGGCGACGTTCCTCATCGGATTCATCGTGATCCCGGCTGCCTTCGCGCTCGCCTTGAAGTCGGAGTGACGGTTCGACGGCGGCCCGGTGCGTCTGCCATGAAGTGCGTGCTGACAGAGGGCGGGACGTGCTTCTGGCTTCCTTAGCGGGCCCCTCTGCGGAGGGAACCCCCGCTAAGGCGCCAGAACACATCCCGCCCTCCTCTTCACCGCTGGCGAGGAGGACGAGGGACGGACGCATCAGGAAGCAACGCCAACACACGCCGCCGATCAGACGAGCCGTTCGAGGGGGGTGGGGCGGTTCTCTGAGCGAAGAGGAGGCCGGTAGGCCAGTAGCAACGTCTCGCACGCATGTGCCCGACCGAGCTCAGAGGAC
>JANMPX010000148.1:0-5202 GCA_031370085.1 Chloroflexota bacterium
CGCCGCAGCCCAACCGGGCAGGTCACGGTCACCGACGGGCCGTTCGTCGAGGGCAAGGAGATGGTAGCCGGCTACGGCATCATCGAGGTGCCGGATCTGGACGCCGCCATCCGCCTGGCTGCATCGTGGCCGGGTCCGGACACGCTCGAGATCCGGCCAATCGTGGAATCTCGCGCGGGTACGGCCGACGGTTGACGAGGCCACCGGCGGTCGACGCGTCCCTCGAGCTGGTCCTTCGCGAGGAGCGGACGCGACTGATCGCGGCGCTTGTCCGGATCCTCGACGACTGGGACCTGGCCGAGGAGCTCGTGCAGGACGCCGCGATTGCCGCCCTCGAGCATTGGCCGGCCGAAGGCCTGCCCGACAACCCGGCGGCGTGGCTGATGACCACCGCGCGACGCAGGGCGGTCGACCGGTTGAGGCGCGACGCACGGTATCGCGAGCGCCTGGCTCGCTTGGGCAGGGAGGCTGACGAGATGGATCGACCGATGGCGACCGATGGCGTGCTCGGCGCAGATGACCGGCTCCGGCTCTTGTTCACCTGCTGCCACCCCGCGCTCGGCCGCGACGCCCAGGTGGCCCTGACCCTGCGCACCGTGGGCGGGCTCGAGACACCCGCCGTGGCGCGTGCCTTCCTGGTTCCCGAGACCACGATCGCCCAGCGACTCGTCCGGGCCAAGCGCAAGATCCGCGACGCGGCGATCCCCTACCGGGTCCCCGACCCGGCGGAGCTGCCCGAGCGGCTCGAGCAGGTGCTCGCGGTCCTGTATCTGGTCTTCAACGAGGGCTACCTCACCTCCCACGCCGGTGCCGCGGAACGACGTGAGCTCGCCGCTGACGCCCAATGGCTCACCTCGCTGGTGGCACGCCTGATGCCCGACGAAGCCGAACCACTGGGTCTCCTGGCCCTCATGCGGCTGCACCTCGCTCGAGCCGCGGCCCGTTTCGCCGAGGACGGCTCGCTCATTCTGCTGCGAGACCAGGATCGCGCTCGCTGGGATCGGCCGGCGATCGACGCAGCGGCAGCGATGCTCGAGCGGGCGCTGCGGATGGGGCGGCCGGGTCCCTACCAGCTACAGGCCAGCATCGTCGCGCTGCACGCCACCGCCCCGTCCTACGAAGACACGGATTGGTCGGAGATCGTCGCCCTGTACGACCGGCTCCTGCTGTTGCAGCCATCGCCGGTGGTGGCGCTCAACCGTGCCCTGGCGCTGGCTGAGGTGGCAGGGCCACAGGCGGCTCTCGACGCCATCGATCCTCTGGTCGAGCGGCTCGACGGCTACCACCTGTTTCACGCCGCGCGAGGCGAGCTGCTTCGGCGCGTCGGACGAAGCAGCGAGGCGGTGACCGCGGACCGGCGCGCAGCCGCCCTCACCGATAACCCTGCCGAGCGACAGCTGTTGGAGCGACGGATCGCGGCCTTTGACCCCGCGGTTGAGGTGCAACGGCACTCGACCGACGCGTAACGACCGTCGCATGCTGTACGTCGAGGTGTTGAGTAACCACAGCGGCCCGCCTCGAGCGGCAAGAGATGGAGCGCAATCCGATGACCTCTGACCTGCTTCGAACGCGCCGGTTCGGCGCCACCCTGATCGTGATCAGCGCCATCACGCTGGCCGGATGCCGCGGCGCAACCGGCGGCGGATCGCCGAGCAGCGAGCCAGGCGCGTCCGATCCCTCCGCGGCGAGCGCTGCCGCATCGGTGTCGGCATCAGTGGCACCGACCGCCGAGCCGAGTGACAGCGGGGGCCCATTTGCCTGCGCGCTCCCCGTGACGGGCGATGCGAGCGGCACCCGGGCGCAGATCACCGACATCCGTGTCGGTGAGCAGGACGGATACGACCGCATCGTCTTCGAGTTCGCTTCGGGCACTCCCGAGTACCGCATCGAGACGGCCGCCCCTCCGTTCATCCAGGATCCCAGCGGCCTGCCCATGAACGTGTCGGGCACGACCTTCTGGAAGATCGTCATGCAGGGCGGGACGATGGTGTCACCGGACAGCATCGCAACCTACAGCGGGCCGACCACCTTCACGCCGGGCTTCGACAAGCTGGTTCAGCTTGTCAATGGCGGTGACTTCGAGGCGGTCTCGACATGGTACGTGGGCCTGAGCGACATCTCGTGCCTGCGCGCCCAGACCTTCTCGTCACCGTCACGCCTGGTGATCGACGTCCAGCGCTGAGGAGCGCCGTCGAAGGTTGACAGCGGGGGGACGATGGCCGGACTGATGGTCCCAGGCTCGGCTCCGGCCCGCAATTTCAGCGCGATTGGCCTCGCCGCTGTCGCGATCGGGCTGCTGGGCCAGTGGCTCTTCGTTGACACCGCGCTTGGCGTGAATGCGCCGATCGCGGTTGCGGTCCTGCTGGCAGCAGCCTGGCTTCTACGTCCCCCTCAGCGACCTCGGCCGCGGGTAAGAGACGCCTGGCTCGTAATCGTTGCGTTGACCTTGTCCGTGTTCGCTGCGGTGCGGGGCGACGCAAACCTGATCACTCTTGACATGCTCGGCGCAGTCGCGCTCACAGGCGCCGCCCTCGCCAGCTTCGGCGGACTGAAGGTTGTCGATCGACCGTTCCAGGAGATGCTGACCCTGGGCGGACGGATGGCCCTCTCGGCCACCACCGCAGGCGCTCAATTGGTGACTCGTTTGTGGGACCACATCGCTCGAGCCAGCGGCCGGTCCTCTTCCGCACGCGCGGCGCCGATTCTGCGTGGGCTGCTGATCGCCACGCCTCTGGTGATCTTCTTCGTCATCCTGTTCGCAGCGGCAGACGCGGTCTTCGCTCGGTTCGCCGGTGATCTCTTCAGCTGGAACATCGACCTTGGAAGCCTTCCCGCCCGGGCCGTGGTGGCCGTCCTCGGTGCCTGGCTGGCGGCAGGGCTTTTCCTATTCGTGGTCGCAGGCGATACGAGCGACCGCGGTGCCCAGGGCAAAGCCACGAGCGCCGCCATCCGCCTGGGCTCCGACGAGGCGACGACGGTGCTCGTTGTGCTCGATCTGCTGTTTGCGGGTTTTGTGGCCGTGCAGGGGGCCTACCTCTTCGGTGGTCAGGACACGCTTGCCGCAAGCGGTCTGACGTACGCGGAGTACGCGCGACGCGGCTTCTTCGAGCTGCTCGCCGCTGCGTTCGCTGTCGGCGTCCTCATCCTGGCCCTCGAGGCCACAGTCAGGCGTCGAACCCGCACCTATCTGGTGGCAGCGATGGGTCTGGTAGCCCTTACCGCTGTCGTGCTCGGATCTGCGCTGCTTCGCCTGCGGCTGTATCAGGAGGCGTATGGCTGGACCGAGCTGCGGTTCTACGTCTTGGCGGCCATCGCATGGCTCGCAATTGGCTGCCTGCTGGCCATTGTCACCCTGGCAACCGACCGAAGCCGCTGGCTGGTTCACGGCATGCTGGCACTCTCGATCCTCTTCGGGCTTGGCTTCAACCTCATCGGCCCGGTTAGCCTCGTCGCGCAACAGAACCTGTCGCGAGCGATCCACCCGGAGCTGGTGGCGGCAGGGGGTGAGACGGATATGGATCTCACGTATCTTGCTTCGCTCGGCGACGACGTCATCCCTCGCCTCATTGAGGCATTGCCAGCCCTGCCCACGAAGCTCCACAGGCAGGCGCAAGAGATTCTCGCCGGTCGCGCGGCGCAGCTCGCCGAGGACCGCGCCATCACGGCGTGGCAATCCTGGAACCTATCGCGCGAATGGGCGCAGTCTCATCTCGTCCGGTAGGATCGGCCCATTCCATTTCGCACGCTCGGAGACCCAATGCCTGACCGACCGATGCCACCGACCGGCACCCTGGACCTCAAACCCACCTATCACGCTCGCTTCAAGACGGAGCGCGGCGACATCACCTGCGAGCTGTTCGCGGCTGATGCTCCGCTTACGGTGGAGAACTTCGTCAACCTGGCGCGCGCCGGCTACTACGACGGCACGACCTTCCACCGCGTCATCCCGGGATTCATGGCGCAGGGAGGCGACCCGACGGCGACGGGCAGCGGAGGGCCCGGCTATGCGTTCAAGGACGAGGTATCTGCCCGACGTCGCCACGACGGGCCCGGAGTCCTGTCGATGGCCAATGCCGGACCGGGCACCAATGGGTCGCAGTTCTTCATCACCCTTGCCGCCACACCGCACCTCGACGGACGCCACAGCGTCTTCGGCAAAGTGACCGATGGGATGGATGCCCTGCGCGCGATCCGCGAGCGCGACCCGATGCGCGACCCGAAGCCCGGCGACCTGATCGAGACGATCGAGATCAGCGAGTCGTAGGGTCCGCTCAGGCGGCGGGCGCGTAGAGCAGGTCGAAGGTGATGGTGCTGTCCGGGGCGAATTGGCTCCGCACACCGCACGCGTCGCACACGATTTCGTCGTCTGCATCGTGAACGGTAAAGGCAACCTCGTCCTCGCACCAGGGGCAGATGAGCTGAATGGTCATGTGCGCAGATTGAGGCCGAGCCGCGACACCTTGCGTGTCGCGATCCAGCAGCCAGAAAGCTTGACCCGGTTACTTGCGTCCTTGCGCAAGTAATGAGAGAATCAGGTGCAATGGACACGACCCTCTCTGCCGATCTGCTGCGCGACCGCGCTGCAACCATCGCGCGGGCACTCTCGGACGCCAAGCGTCTGTGCGTGGTCGAGCGACTCGCCGACGGGGAGCGATCGGTCAGCGACCTCTCCCGCGATGTGGGCTGCCAGGTCCCAAACATGAGCCAGCACCTGGCAGTCCTGCGCTCGGCGGGAATCGTCGCCTCGCGGCGAGAGGGAAGCACCGTTTTCTATCGACTCGCGGACCCACAGGTCCTCGAGGTCTACCGTATCCTGCAGCAGGTCGCCCGCTGAAGCCGGCGACGAGAGAAAGGACCATTCAAAACCCATGTCGAACGTTCGTGAGGCGACCGACGCCAACTGGGAGCAGCTCGTCCTCCAGAACGACAAGCCGGTGATCGTCGACTTCTGGGCCGCCTGGTGCGGTCCGTGTCGGCTGGTCGCACCCGAGATCGAGAAGCTGGCGGAGAAGTACGCCGGATCGGTCGAGGTGCTCAAGCTCGACGTAGATGCCAATCCGCACACCGCCATGCACTACGGCGTGATGAGCATCCCCACCGTGGCCTACTTTGCGCCAGGGGAAGCGCCGCGAGCCGCGGTCGGCTTCCGGCCCGCCGAGCAGCTCGAGGAGGCCTTTGGCCTGGCGGCGCTCGAGAAGAAGA
>JANMPX010000162.1:0-9327 GCA_031370085.1 Chloroflexota bacterium
CCGGCCCCTGGACCCCGCCGCCCACGGGCGAATAGGCGTTCCCCTCGGGTTCGATCGCCGCGCCGCAGACCAGGCACTGCGACAGCTCGGGTCGGAACCCCATTTCGCCGAGGAGATGCAGCTCGTACCAGCGCGCCACCAGCGCACGCGAGACCTCGTCGGGCGATGCGTCGAGCGCGGCAAGGCCCTGGGCCAGCAGCTGGAAGGCGGCGTGGGCATCGGCGCCTCCCTCGCAGAATCGGTCCGCCAGCTCCACCAGGTACCAGGCCGCAGCCGTGGAGTGCAGGTCGTTGCGCAGGCCGAGGTGCGGGTCCTCCAGGGCAGTCTGGGTGACGACGTCGAAGGTGCGCCCCACGGCCAGCACCAGGTGGACATCGCTGAACGGCTCCAGGGCACCGCCGATCCGGGAGCGGGGCCGGCGAATCCCCTTGGCAATCACGCGCAGCTTGCCGAGACGGGGGGTCAGCACCGTCAGCACCCGGTCGGCCTCCCCGAGATCCATGCTGCGCAGCACGATCGCCTCGGTCTTGTAGAGACGGGCGCGGCTCACGGGCGCCCCTCCCTCGGGTACCCTTTGCAGGTGGACATGAGAACGGTCGACATCAGGACCGAGTTTAACGACCTGCTCGTCGAGATCGAGGCAGAGATGCTGTCGGTGATCGGTGAGCGCGACGGCCGGGCTCGCCCGCTGTACGACATGCTCACCTACCACCTGGGGCTCGACCAGTCGACTGGGCCGCGCGGCAAGCGAATGCGCCCGCTGCTGGGCCTCCTTGCCTACGAGTCGCTTGGCGGCGACTACCGCAAGACCCTTCCCGCGGCTGCCGCCGTCGAGCTTGGCCACAACTTCAGCCTGGTGCACGATGACATCGAGGATGCCGATCGAGAGCGACGCCATCGGCCCACCCTGTGGGCGATCTGGGGAGTGCCGCTGGCCATCAACGCCGGCGACGCCCTGTTCGCGCTGTCGCGGCTCGCGCTGTATCGGCTGATGGATGACGAAGAGTACGAGCCGCAGAAGCTGCTCGACCTGATGAAGGTCTACGACGAAACCTGCCTGGCCCTGTGCGAGGGCCAGTACCTCGACATCAGCTTTGAGCGCAGGACCGATGTCACCGTCGACGAGTACATGGAGATGATCGCCAAGAAGACGGCCGCACTGATCAGCGCTGCCGTCGAGACCGGGGCGATGATGGCGACCGATGACCCCGCCGTTGTCGCGGCCTATCGGGATTTCGGATACGACCTCGGGCTCGCCTTCCAGATCGCCGATGACCTGAAGGGGACCTTCTGGACCAGCGCCGCATCGGGCAAGCCCGAGGCGGGTGACGTCCGCAAGCGAAAGAAGACGCTGCCGCTGGTCTGGGCCCTGGAGCACGGCTCCGAGGCTGATCGAGGGCGCCTGATCAGCATCTATCAGCCGGTGATCCGGGCCACCGATGGGTTCGCGCCCGCCGAGGCGGATGCGCCGATGACCGATGTCGAGGTCACCGAAGTGCTCGAGATCCTCGAGCGCAGCGGGGCCCGCCGACACACCGAGGACGAGGCGCGCCGCTACCGCGATGAGGCGGTGCGGCAGGCATCGGCCCTGCCCGTCCCCCAGGCGCGGATCGACCAGCTGCGGGCGCTCGTCGAGAGCGTGATCGCGACCTAGCCGGCCTCGCCGGCCCCCTCTTCGTCGCGGAGGTCGACTGCTTTTGGCCGCGTAGCGATCACCTTGGCGACGCGTCGCGGCTCGGCGGTCTCGTCCCGCAGGGTGACGTCGCGGAACTGCACCACAGCGCCGGGCAAGGGGATCCGTCCCACCCGGTGCACGATCAACCCGCCCAGCGTGTCGTACTCGTCCTCGTCGTCTTCCTCGGTGTCGGAAAGGTCGAAGAGGTCGCGCAGGTCGTGGATGCTCACCCGTCCATCGAGCCGGTAGGAGACCTGTTCGTCGTCGACCAGCGGCTCGACCAGCGACTCCTCCTTGTCATATTCATCCTGGATCTCGCCGACGATCTCCTCGACCACGTCCTCGAGGGTGATCAGCCCGGCGGTGCCACCGTACTCGTCGACCACGATGGCGATGTGCCGCCGCGCGCCGCGCATCTCGCGCAGCAGGTCGTCGACCGCCTTGGTCTCGGGGACGTACACGGCGGGACGCGCCAGCGCCCGGATATCGATCTGGGGCGGCTCGCCGGCGTCGTGCTTGAGATAGGGCAGCAGGTCCTTGGCGTACAGGATGCCGACGATGTTGTCGAGGCTCTCCTCGTAGACCGGCAGCCGCGAATGTCCGGCCCGTACGATCATGTCCAGCACCTCGTCGACTGAATCGTGGACCTCGACGGCGCGAATCCCGATGCGCGGCACCATCACCTCGTGGACGCGTGTCTCGGAGAGCTCGATGACCCCGTGGATCATCTCCTTCTCCTCCTCCTCGATCCCGCCCTGCTCGCTGCCGGTCTCGACCAGCATCTTCAGCTCCTCGGTGGAGAGGTAGCCGGCCTTGGGGCGATCCTTGCCGCCGAGGGCACGCACGAGGACATTCGACACGGTGGAGACGAACCACACGATCGGGCGCAGGATCCGGTCGAACCAGCCGATCGGGCGCGCCACGAAGAGCGCGAAGCGATCTGCAAAGGTGAGCGCCAGCGTCTTGGGAACCAGCTCGCCGATGATGATCGCGGCCAGGGCGATCAGCAGCGTCACCAGCTGGAAGCTGATCCCCTCGGCCGCGTCCTGGATGAACTTCAGCGGGACGTTGCGGATCGTATCGGCCAGGATTCCCGAGAGCGAAACGGCACCCACCGCCGAAGCGAGGAAGCCGAGGAAGGTGAGGGCGATCTGGATGGTGGCCAGGAAGCGGCTTGGATCCTCGGTGAGGCGCTGTGCGGCGCGGGCGGCGCGGCTCCCCTCGCTGATGAGCTGGTCGAGTCGGTGTCGCTTGACGGTGATCAGCGCGATCTCGGACGCCGCGAAGAACCCGCCGACCAGGATCAGGGAAAGCACCAGGGCAACGTCAAGCAGCGGGTTTCCGCTTGTGCCGCCGGCTCCCTCAGGCATCGTCGCGGGGCGCTTTGCGGCGGCGTGCCTCGATCGGGCGGGCCGGCATGCCCACCACCGTCTTGCCCGCGGCGACATCTCGGGTCACGACCGCGCCCGCGCCGGTTCGGGCTCCCGGGCCAATCGTGATCGGAGCACGCAGCATGGTGTCGACGCCGATGAAGGCACCGTCGCCGATGGTGGTTCGATGCTTGGCGGTGCCGTCGAAGTTGGCGGTCACCGCGCCGGCACCGATGTTCACCCCGTCCCCCACCTCCGCATCCCCCAGGTAGCTGAAGTGGTGCTGTTGGGTGCCAGCTCCGACGGTTGCCTTCTTGAGCTCGGCGAAGTTCCCGATCCGGCTGCGCGGGCCGATGCGGCAGCCCGGCCGCACGTGACTGTACGGCCCGATCTGCACATCTTCATCGATCGATGACGCTTCCACCACACTGGCCCAGACGATGCTGCGCGCTCCGACGGTGGCGTCCCGCAGATGCGCGTGGGGCCCGATCACCGTATCCGGCCCGATGCGCGTCGCACCGGCCAGCACGGTCCACGGCTCGATGCGCGCATCCTGCGCAATCTCGACCGTGGCGTCGATGAACGTGCTCGACGGGTCGACGATGGTGACACCGTTGCGCATGTGCCGAGTCGCGATCTCGCTGCGCAGCAGGCGCTCGGCGATCGCAAGGCCCACCCGGTCGTTGATCCCCATCGCCAGCTCAGCCTGCGGGGCGCTGACGACGGCCACGCGGCGCCCGCCGGCGATCGCCATGGCGACCAGGTCGGTCAGGTAGTACTCACCCGATGGTGAGGCGGGAACCGAGCCGATGGCGGCCCGCAGCCAGCGGGCATCAAAGCAGTACGTCCCGACGTTGACCTCGTCAATGGCACGGGTCACGGCATCGGCGTCCCGTTCCTCGACGATCTTGCTCGCCGATCCGTCGGCCTCGCGCACGAGGCGGCCGTAGCCGCTCGCGTCAGCCGGGCGTGCCGAAAGCAGGGCAACCACGGCCTCGCCCTCGGCCTGTTCGCGAAGGAGCCGCTGGAACAGGTCGGAGGGCAGCAGCGGCGCATCGCCCATCGTCACGATGACGTGGCGCACGCTCGCCGGCACACGGCCGAGCCCGACCCGCACGGCGTCGGCGGTCCCGAGCTGCGGATCCTGTCGCGCGGTGATGGCACGGTCATCCAGGGCCGCCTCGATCGTCTCCGCCCCGTGCCCGACGACCACCACGCGGTGCTCGATTCCAGCGCCGGCCAGGGCGGCCAGGACATGGTCCAGCATGGTCATGCCGGCCAGGGGATGCAGCACTTTGGGGAGCCCGGAGCGCATGCGCGTCCCCTGGCCGGCGGCAAGCACGATCGCCGCGCTGACTACCACGCCGGCTGTCTCCGTTTCGGCCTCACGCGCCGTCACCGAGCAGCGCGATCACCTCGATCTCCACCTGGGCACCCTTGGGCAAGGCTGCCACCGCAATCGTGGAGCGGGCCGGGTAGGGCGGGCTGAAATGCCGCGCATAGACCTCGTTCACCGAGGAGAAATCGCCCATGTCGACCAGGAAGATCGTCGTCTTGACCACCCGGTCGAGCCCCGTGTCGGCCGCGCCGAGCACCGCGGCCAGGTTTCGGAGCGCCTGCTCCGCCTGCGCAGTGACGCCATCCATGAGCGCGCCGGTGGCCGGATCGGCCCCAACCTGACCGGCGCTGTAGACCAGGCTGTCGGTGCGGATCGCCTGGCTGTAGGGGCCGATGGCCGCAGGGGCCGCGTTCGTCTCGATCTGCCTGCGTCCGCTCATTCGTCCTCCTCGTGATCGCCCAGCAGCTCGATGCTAGCCGGTTCACGCCGCAGGCGGGTGTCCGAGACGCGCAGACCGGCACGTCGCAGGCGTTCGCCGATCCGCGCGGCGCGTTCGGCATCATCGACCAGGGCGTAGACGGTTGGGCCCGAGCCGGTCAGATGGGGCACCCCGCCGGCGCTCAGGACCAGCCGGAAGAGGTCGTCGATCTCCGGCCGCAGCCGAAGTGCCGGCGCAAGCAGGTCGTTCGAGCCCGGCTCCAGCGGATTGCCCGATCGGCCCTCCGTGCTCCAGTCGGAGAGGCGCAGCGCGCCAAAGACCTCTGCGGTGCGCAGGCGGAAGGGCGGATGGACCAGGACCACATACACCTCGGCGGTTGGTGGCGGGATGGAGGCGACCCCCTCTCCGATCCCGCTGACCTGCGCCGCCGCCATGCGCGCTGCGAAGAACGGCACGTCGGCGCCAATGCCCGCCAGAGCCACGAGGTCAGCGGCCGTGGTTGCTTCGTCAGCGCCGCACCACCGCCGGCCCAGCCGCCAGGCCGCAGCCGCGTCCGAGGACCCGCCGCCAAGGCCGGATGCTGCAGGGATCTGCTTGCGGAGAGCGAGGCAGGCGAGATCGGGCTCCCCGCCGAGCCCGGCCAGGAGACCGCGCCACGCCAGGTTGTCCGCACCGGTTGGAATGTCATCGGGGGTCGCCGATTCGACTCGCAGGCCGCTGGCGCCGGGCATGAGCAGCAGCTGATCGGCGAGGTCGAGCAGCACCATCACCGTGTCGAGCTCGTGAAACCCATCCGGACGGCGACCGACCACCTGCAGCGAAAGATTCAGCTTGGCGGGGGCCTCGAGGCGAAGCGGGGTCATCGGTCGCTGTCGACCGGCTCAAGATGCGGCGACAGGCTGTCGGTCAGGCAGGCCCATTCGGCGATCGAGAGGGTCTGGGCGCGCCGTTCGGGGTCGATCGAACATAGCTGCATGGCTGCCTCCAACGCTGACGACGTCACGGGGAGCTCTCGGCCAAGCGCGTTGTGCAACTGCTTTCGGCGCTGGCGAAAGCCTGCCTGCACCGTCCGGTAGAACGGTTCCCGTCCCGCGCCGGGAGGCACCGTCGGATCTTGGCGGCGTCTCAGGCGGAGGATCGCTGACTCGACCTCCGGCGCGGGCTCGAAGGCGGTCGCCGGGATACGGGCCAGCACCTCTGCATCCGCGATGTTCTGGGCAAACACCGAGAGATAGCTCATCTGGCCCGGACGGGCCGCCACCCGTTGCGCGACCTCGGCCTGCACCAGCAGTACGGTCAGGTCCGGCGGTCGATCGCCTTCCAGGAAGGAATGCAGCAGGGGGCTGGTGATGTGGTACGGGATATTCGCGACAAGCTTGAACGACGCGCCGGCGAAGCAATCCCGCGGGTGGAGGCTGAGCGCATCGGCCTCGATGAGCTCGAAGTCCGACACGCCGGCCAGCTCTCGGCGCAGGTAGGCGGCCAGCCGCGCATCGAGCTCCACGGCCAGCACGGTTGCGCCGAGTGCCAGCAGCCGCCGGGTGAGCACACCAAGGCCCGGCCCCACCTCGACGATGCGGTCACCCGGCTGCACTTCGGCGGCGGCCACGATCTGGTCCAGGACCGACCCATCGGTCAGGAAGTTCTGGCTCAGCGCCTTGCGCGGTCGAAGTCCCTCGGCGACGAGCAGCCGGCGCAGCTGGCCCGCGGTCGGGGGCACCAGGCGCTCGGGTGCCAGTGCGGGGTGCGCGGGGCGCGCGGTAGCGCTCACGGTCCGAGCCACGGCAGGGCAAGGTTGGGGATCGCCTCGAGCGAGGCATCCGCCCGCTCGCCGGCGGCGAAGCGGTACCCCGCCGCCGCCCCGATCATCGCTCCGTTGTCGGTGCACAACTCGGCCGGCGGCACCAGCAGGGGGACCCCGATGGCCGCCAGTCGCTCGCGCATCACGGCACGCAGCGCACGGTTGGCCGCGACCCCGCCGCCGAGCGCCACCGCAGCGACCGCGTGCTCCTCGGCCGCGGCAGCGGTCTTGCGGGTCAGTACGTCGACCACCGCCTCCTCGAAGGCGGCCGCCAGGCCGTCGACCGGCAGCGCCTCACCACGCTCGCGATACCCCGCCACCGAGCGCAGAACGGCGGTCTTCAGACCGGAGAAGCTGAAGTCGTAGCGACCCGTCGTGCGGGCCCGCGGGAAGCGGGTGACCGGTCGCGCGTCGCGGGCTGCGGCGCTGATCGCCGGACCCCCCGGATATGGGAGGCCAAGCAGTCGCCCAACCTTGTCAAAGGCCTCCCCGGCTGCGTCGTCCAGCGTCTGGCCGAGGAGCCGATAGCGACCGTGGTCGAGCATCAGCACCAGCTGGGTGTGCCCGCCGCTGACGACCAGGCAGAGCAGCGGGAACGGCGGCTCGACCGGGAGCGGCTCGCCGTCGCGGGCGCTGGTCAGCCAATTGGCGTAGATGTGGCCCTCGATGTGGTTGACCGGCACGAGGGGCAGGTCATGCGCCGCCGCCACCGCCTTGGCAACGCCAACGCCCACCAGCAGCGAACCGACCAGGCCCGGTCCGTAGGTCACGGCCACCGCGTCGAGATCGGCCCAACCGACGCCAGCCTCCTCGAGTGCCGCCTGCAGGGTCGGAACGATCCAGCGCAGCTGCTGGCGAGCGGCGATCTCCGGCACGATCCCGCCGGTCGCAGCGTGCAGCGCGATCTGCGTGGCCACCTGGTTAGCCTCGATCCGCCGGCCGCCGCTTACTACGGCCACCCCGGTCTCATCGCAGCTGGTTTCGATGGCCAGCACGCGCGGGCCGCTCACGGCTCGCCCGACCCTTCCAGGCGTGCCCGCTCGCCTTCGATCAGGGCGCGCATCGAGGCTCCGTGGAGGTCGGAGGTGGTCATGATGAAGGCGTCCTCGCCATCGTCACTGTAGTAGTTCGGCCGCCTGCCGGCGATCCGGAAGCCAAAGGATCCGTACAGCGCCTGGGCAGGCACATTGCTGACCCGCACCTCGAGGGTCATCCTGACGGCGCCAAGCTCGAGTGCCAGCTCTGCCAGCCGCAGCAGCATGAGCCGTCCGATCCTCCGCCGTCGATGATCCGGGTGAACTCCGAAGGTGGTGATGTGCGCCTCGTCGACCATCAGCCATATCCCGCTGAAGCCCACCACCCGGCCCTCCGACCGCGAAACGATGTAGCGGGCCAGCCGATTCGAGGTCAGCTCATGCTCGAATGCGTAGGCCGGCCATGGCGACGAGAAGCTGCGGCGCTCGATCTCGAGCACACTCGCGATGTCGGCCAGCTGCATCGGCTCGATGACGGCCGGCGAGCTCACTGCCATGGCGTTGCCGGTTCGATCCCTCGCGGGGGGCGCAGGTAGGCCGGCTCGAGGCGCGCCAGGTCGTCGCCGACGCCATCGACCCGCAGCCGCTCCGCAGCCGCCCGCGCGATCTGTTCCGCCGCTCGCACAGGTGCGATCGCGGAGCGCAGCGAGACAGCCGCCGCGAGCTCTCGGGGCGCCACCACGACCTGGTCGAGGAAGAGCGAAAGCTCATCGAACGACACGATCCGCGGGGGGTCCTGGTCGCGAGCCTGCACGTACGCATCCCGCGCCGCGGCCCGGTTCAGGGCGGCCCCCGCCGTCGGTTCGGCCGCCAGCCAGGCGACGAGGCTCGGCACCCCGACGATTGGTATCGACAGCGACGCGGCGAGCCCCTTGGCCAGGCTCATCCCGACGCGAAGTCCGGTGAACGAACCGGGGCCGATCCCGACAGCCACCCCCCGGAGGTCGCCGAGCCGCGCGCCGTGGTGCGCCATGAGGTCCAGCAGCCGCGGCCAGAGCTGGCTTCCCTGCCGGCTGTCGCCGGTCCATGCGTCGGAGGCCAGCACGGATCCGTCGAGGGCCCCGAGCGCCACCGACGAATCAGCCGACGCGCTCTCGATGGCGACGATCATGACGATCCAAACGCCGCGGCGGCCAGCCGTCGGTGCTGCTCGCCGAGCGCCAGCCACTCGATGGCACGCTGATCGCTGCCATCGGCGTCTGGCTCGATCCGCAGCTCGAGCCGCTCCTCGGGCAATAGCCCGCGCAGCCGATCGGCCCATTCCAGGACCACGATCCCCTCTGCCTGGCGCTCGTCGAGCAGCCCGGCCTCGAGAGCTTGCTCCGGATCGGTCAGCCGATAGGCATCGGCATGAAACAGTCGCAGGCGCCCCGCGTGCTCGTTCATCAGGACGAAGGTGGGGCTGTTGACCACCGAGGTAATGCCGAGTCCCTGTGCGACTCCCTTCGCAAGCTCGGTCTTTCCCGCTCCGAGCGGGCCGACCAGGGCGAGCACCGTCCCGGGCAGGGCCACGGCTCCGATGGCCCGGCCGTACCTGCGCGTTTCGATCGCTGCGGAGCTCCGCAGCCGGCCAGAGGCCGGGCCGACCGCAGCGGGGAGATCCTTCATCGTCGACAGGATACGGGTGCGCCTGGTCAGTGGTCGGTCGCCGCCAGCGTGGCCTCGATGT
>JANMPX010000217.1:0-5412 GCA_031370085.1 Chloroflexota bacterium
CCATCGAGACGCTCCCCTCCTGCTGCACTGTGCGGTCGGCGCCCGCTCGCTGCGCGCGGGGGCATTCCTGGTCCGCTCGGGGTACAGCAACGTGGCCAGCCTGCGCGGTTCGATCCTCGACTGGCGCCGCCTCGGAGGCGCATGGGAGGTGCCCGAGCAGTTGCTCACCCCCGCCCAGCAGCGACGCTACAGCCGCCAGCTGCTGATCCCCGAGATCGGGCAGGCCGGCCAGCGCAAGCTGCTCGACGCCAGGGTGCTGCTGATCGGAGCCGGCGGACTCGGGTCGCCGGTGGCCCTCTACCTGGCGGCATCGGGGATCGGCACCATCGGCCTCGTCGACGATGACGTGGTCGACGAAAGCAACCTGCAACGCCAGGTGCTGCACACCGTCGACCGGATCGGGATGCGCAAGACCGAGAGCGCGCGGCTGACGCTGGCGGCGCTCAATCCGGAGACCAGGGTGGTGGAGCATCCGGTTCGCTTGTCGGTGGACAACGTGGAGTCGCTGATCGGCTCGTACGACGTCATCGTGGATGGGACCGACAACTTCGACACGCGCTACGTTCTCAACGACGCGGCGGTGCGGCTGCGCAAGCCGGTCGTCCACGGCTCGATCTACCGCTGGGACGGCCAGGTGACCACCTTCGTGCCCTTCGAGGGGCCGTGCTACCGCTGCATGTATCCCACCCGGCCGCCCGATGAGCTTGCCCCCGCCTGCGCGGTCGCCGGGGTGCTTGGGGTCCTCCCGGGGATCGCCGGCCTGATCCAGGCCAACGAGGTCTTCAAGTTGATCCTGGGCGTCGGAGAGACGCTTTCCGGGCGGCTGCTCATGTTCGACGCCATGACCACCGAGTTCAGCGAGGTCCGGATCTGGCGCGATCCCGCCTGCCTGGCGTGCGGCGAGGGGACGATCCAATGATTCCGCGGATGCACACGCGCCGCAGGTCGCTGCCACGTCAAGGCCGCTTGTGCAGCTGTGCTACACAGCCGGTGTGCCGCACAACACGGTGTGACAGCACCGACCTCGCGGGCGCGCGCCCCGACCGCGTGCGGGCGTGAGCACGGTTCGCATCCCGCCGGTCTTGCGCGAGACGGTGGGCGGTGCCCGCACGGTCAGCGCCTCGGGCACCACGGTGGCCGAGCTGCTCGACGACCTGTTCGCGCATTACCCGGCGCTGGGGACGCGGCTGACGGAGGAGGGCAACCTCAGCCCGTTCGTGAACGTCTATCTCAACGACCGTGATGTTCGCTATCGCGACGGCCTGGAGACGTCAGTTGGCCCCGACGACACGCTGATCCTGCTGCCGGCGATGGCCGGAGGGGCGCGCTAGCCCGATGTCGACCGCCGCAGCGGCCGGCGGCGTCTCCGGCGATCTGCTGGACGCGATCGGCAATACGCCGACGGTCGAGCTGCGGCGTCTCGCGCCTCCGGGGGTGCGCGTCTTCGCCAAGCTCGAAGGGGCGAATCCGACCGGATCGGTCAAGGATCGGATCGCTCGCGCCATGGTGCGCGATGCCCTTGCCTCGGGGGCGCTGCACCCCGGGCAGACGATCCTGGAGCCATCGTCGGGCAACACCGGAATCAGCCTGGCGCTGGTCGGGGCGTTGCTCGGCCACCCGGTGCGCGTCGTCATGCCGGACAACACCACGCCGGAACGGGCGCAGCTGCTGCGCCTGTATCGGGCCGACATCGTGTTTTCGCCCGGGGAGGAGGGCTCGAACGGCGCGATTCGCGTCGCCCGGGAGCTCGCGGCCGCCGACCCGACCCTGTACATGCCGTTCCAGTACGGCACCCCGGCGATTCCGCGTGCGCCCGAGGTGACGACCGGTCCGGAGATCCTGGCCGCGGTTCCGGAGATCGACTGCTTCGTGGCCGGCCTCGGCACCGGAGGGACCCTGACGGGGGTCGGCCGCTTCCTCAAGCGTGCGCGCCCCGGCGTTCGGGTGATCGCCGCCGAACCACTGCCCGGCGAGCTGGTGCAGGGCCTCCGCTCGCTGGAGGAGGGCTTCATCCCCCCCGTGCTGGACCAGTCCGTGCTCGACGATCGGTACCTCGTCAGCAATCGGGACGCCGTGCTGGGCCTGCGTGCACTGATGCGCGAGGAGGGCATCTTTGCCGGGCTGTCCTGCGGTGCCGCGATCAGCGTGGCACTGCGGGTCGCCGCCGAGATGGATCACGGCAACGTCGTCGTGCTGCTGGCCGACGGCGGGTGGAAGTACCTCTCTTCTGGGCTGTGGACGCGCGATCTCGACGAGCTCGAGGGTGAGCTTGAAGGGTCGCTCCTGTGGTGAAGGGGCTGACCTTGCCTCGCGCGATCGCCGAGGCGCTTCTCGCCCAGGCTCGCGCCGAAATGCCCAACGAGGCGTGCGCCCTGCTCTCCGGGTCGCTGGCGAGTGGACTCGTGACCCGCTACCACCCCGCTCGCAACGGGGAGCAGAGCCCGCTGCGCTACAACGTGCACCCCGATGACCTCGTGCGCATCACGTTCGATATCGAAGACGCGGGAGAAGAATTGGTCGCCATCTTTCATTCGCACACGCGCTCGCCGGCCGTCCCCTCGGCGACCGACCGCCGGGCGGCCATGTACCCCGACCCGTTCTACCTGCTCGCTTCGCTCAGCGAGGCCGATGCGCCTCCGGAGCGCGCGCTGCGCGCCTGGCGGATCCACGGAGGCCAATCCTTCGAGGTGCCGCTGACGATCGGGTAACCTGTCGGCGATGGCACTGATCTCCACCGCCAGCGCCCGATTCGCGCCAGAGCTGTACGCCGCTCGCCTGCAGCGGGCGGCCGTCGAGGCCGCCGCACGGGACCTCGATGCGCTGCTGATCACCCCGTCCCCGGACTACGCGTACCTGCTGGGGTATCGCCCGCCCGAGCTGGAGCGTCTGACCTGCCTGGTCCTGCGGGTGAACGGTTCGCCGGTGCTCGTGCTGCCACGCCTCGAAGAGCCGCTGGCGCGCCACGAGATCGGTTCCCTGGCAGAAGCGTTGGAGATCGTTACCTGGGATGAGACCGACGACCCCTTCCACCTCGTCAGCGGGTGCCTGCCTGGGGCGCTGCGGGTGGGCCTGCAGGATCAGATGTGGGCTCGTTTTGCCCTGCGCCTTGGCGCTCGGCTCGAGCCTGCCGAGCTGGTCGAGGCGGGGCCGGCGATGAGCGCGCTGCGCCGGATCAAGGATGCCGCCGAGGTGGATCGGCTTCGAACGGTCGCTGCGGCGGCCGACGAGGCCATGCTGGCTATCACCGCCGAGCGCTTCTCTGGCCGCAGCGAGGCGGAGCTGAGCCGCCGGATCAACGAGCTGCTGCTGGCGGCCGGCCATGACAGCGCCGATTTCGCGATCGTCGCATCGGGACCAAATTCCGCCAGCCCGCACCACGGACCCGGCGATCGGGTGCTCCAGGAAGGCGATGCGGTGGTGCTCGACATCGGCGGCACACGCGATGGGTACTGCTCCGACACCACTCGCACCGCGTTTGTCGGTGAGCCGCCGCCCGATTTCGTGGCGCTCTACGAGGTCCTCCACCAGGCGCAGGCGGCCGCCTGTATCGCGGTGGCGCCGGGTGTGCCTGCCCGTGAGATCGACCGTGCCGCGCGCCGCATCATCGACGAGGCGGGCTACGGCGAGCTGTTCTTCCACCGCACCGGGCACGGGATCGGCATGGAGACCCACGAGGAGCCGTACATCGTGGAGAGCAATGCCGAACCGCTGCAGGTCGGCGACGCGTTCAGCGTGGAGCCGGGCATCTACCTGGCCGGCGAGTACGGGGCGCGGATCGAGGACATCATGGTCTGCACCGATACCGGCGGCGAGCGGTTGAACACCACCAGCACCGACCTTTTCATAGTCGATTAGCGGGCAGAATCGGACGAGCACCGGTTAGCGGTGGCGCGCCGCCCGAGAATCAGAGGCGTTGGGGTCGGACCGTTGCCACCGACACCGGGGTGGCCTCCGTCTTGCCCTTGAGCTCAAGCACGCGCCGCTCGAGAGAGGTGGTGTCGAGCCCGGCAGCCTCGGCGGCAGGGTCGGTTACCAGCAGCTCGCCGGCGGCTGCGGCGGATGCGAGTCGAGCGGTGGTGTTCACCACGTCACCGAGGGCGGTCAGCTCCGGCGCAGTGGCCGACCCAACGGAACCGATGAAGGCGACCCCCGTGTGCACGCCGATCCCAATCGGCAGCCATGGTCCACCGGGATCAGCATGGCCCGTCGCTCGGAGGAGCTCGAGGCCGGCGTCAACCGCGCGCGCGGCATGTGCGTCGTGTGTCAGGGCGGGGATGAAGATCCCGATGACCTCGTCCCCGACGAACTTGTCGACGATCGCGTCATGATCGACGAGGACCCGAGAGGCGGTGTCATAGAACCGGCCAAGCTGCGCTCGGAACTCCGAGGCGGTGATCCGTTCGGCGAGGGGCGTCGAGCCGCGGACGTCGGCGAAGAGGAAGCTCGCCTCGATCTCGGCGCCGCCGTGCAGCCGAGACAGCACGCCGAAGCAGGTGGCGCAGTAGTTCGGGTTCTTTCCCCATCGGCCCCGGCCCATGAGGCGCATGAGTGGGCCTCCAATGCCGCCGAACGGCGCAGCGCACATCTTGCAGCGAGGTTCGCTGGGCAGGTGCTTGAGGCGTGCCCTCGTCCGCGCATAGCGGGGGTCGGTCCCCAGGAGGATGCTCGTCCAGATCTCGTCGGCCGCCGGGCTCCCCTCGGGCCGGGCAGGGTCACTCATGTGGGGCAGGGTACCCCTGCCCGACGTGCGGTACCAGTACGTTGCGACCCCGCGCCGCGTCAACCAGTGACTTCGCCGTTCCCTCGATACGAGGCCACCAGAGAGGTGAGCACCCCGTCGATGGCGGCCGTACCCTCCCTGAACGCTGCCGTCAGGTCAACCAGCTCGGCGCCGCGGCGACGGAGGTGCGCAGCGATCGCGTCCAGCACCGGGGTCCGGTAGTACAGGAATGCCTCGACCGCTTCGGCCAGCGACAGGCCGGCCTTCGATGCCTCCGCCCCGTACAGGGCCCCCATTCGCTCGGCCTCGCTCAGCAGGAGTGCACGCTCGGCGCGCTTGCCGGCGGCCACGTACTCGAGGACGAGGTTGAAGGTGCGCTGTCCCCAGCGTCGGAAGTCGGAGCGCTGCTCTGCGCTGAGGCGGGCATGCCATGGCTGGCCGGCGATGCCGGCGCGGGCCATGCGCCGATGGATCTCTCCGGAGATGGTGCCCGCCGAGCCGGTCAGGCGCTCGACCCCGTAGCGTTGCCGCCGCGGCGCGTTGATCACCGCCTCGAGGCTCGACTGCAGGAAGCGGCGATGACCACCTGGCGTGACGAAGCTCTCGACCCGCCCGCTGTCCGACCACCGGCGCAGGGTGTCAGGCGAAACGCCGAGCAGCCGGCTGGCGGCGCCGAGCGCGAGCCAGGGATC
>JANMPX010000224.1:0-3010 GCA_031370085.1 Chloroflexota bacterium
CGACGTGGGACGCACCATGGGGCTCACCTACGCGGAGGCCGATCGGGTCGCCAAATCGGTCCCCAACGAGCTGAACATCAGCCTCGAGCGGGCGATTGACACCAGCCCGCAGCTGCGCGAGCTGATGGTCGGCGACCAGCGGGTGGAGAAGCTGATCAGCGTCGCCAAGCAGCTGGAGGGGGTGGCACGGCATGCCTCGACGCACGCTGCCGGCATCGTCATCAGCCGCGAGCCGCTGACCGAGATCATGCCGCTGCAGCGGGCCACCGACGGGCGAACGACCATGACCCAGTTCGAGATGCACGCCTGCGAGGCGCTGGGCCTGCTCAAGTTCGACTTCCTGGGCCTGATCAACCTGACCATCCTGGCCGATGCCGTCGACCTGATCCGGACCCAGCGAGGCGTCGAGATCAATGTCGACAAGCTGCCGCTCGACGATGCGAAGACCTTTGCCCTGCTCTCCACCGGCGAGACGACCGGCATCTTCCAGCTCGAGGGCTCGGGGATGCGCCGCTACGTCAAGGACCTCAAGCCGACCGAGGTGCGCGACCTGGCGGCCATGGTCGCCCTCTTCCGCCCCGGCCCGATGGCCAACATCCCGGCATACATCCGCCGCAAGCACGGCCTCGAGCCGGTGACCTACCTCCACCCCTCGCTCGAGCCGGCGCTGCGCGACACGTACGGGATCTTCGTCTACCAGGAAGACATCATGACCGCCGCCATCGCCATGGCCGATTACACCGGTCCCGAGGCGGACAACCTGTGTTACGCGATCCGAAAGAAGAAGGAATCGGTCCTTCACGAGCACGAGGCCAAGTTCAAGGCCGGGGCCAAGAAGAAGGGGATCCCCGCATCGGTGGTGGACCAGGTCTTCGCCGCCTTCGAGCCGTTCGCGCGCTACGGCTTCAACAAGGCGCATGCCACCTGCTATGGGCTGATCGCCTACCAGACCGCCTATCTCAAGGCCAACTACCCCGTCGAATTCATGACCGCGGTGCTCAACGGCTTCCGCGAGCGCTCCGAGAAGGTGGCCGCCGTGATCGCCGAGTGCCGCCGGCTGGGGATTCCCGTTCGCCCGCCCGACGTGCAGGCCTCACAGGCGCTCTTCACCGTGGAGACCGATGCCGATGGCACCTCCGCCATCCGCTTCGGCATGGCCGCCGTCAAGAACGTCGGCGAGGGAGCGATCGACTCGCTGGTCGCCGCCCGCGAGGGGCGCTCTGCCGCCTCCGACCTGGCCGGTCCGTTCGCCTCGCTCGACGACCTGTGCCGGCGGGTGGAGCTGCACACCGTCAACAAGCGCGTCTTCGAGTCGCTGATCAAGGTCGGGGCGCTCGCGTCGCTCGGCACGCCCGGCGCGCTGCTGGCCCGCCTAGACACGGCTCTCGAGAATGCCGCCCGTCACCAGCGCGACGTGGCAGCGGGGCAGGGGACCCTCTTCGACCTGTTCGCCGCCCCCGCCCTGCCGCCGGTCGCTGTTGACGATGCCGCCGCGGACCTCGACGAGATCCCGCGCCGCGAGCGGCTGCGCTGGGAGAAGGAGCTGCTGGGCATCTACCTGTCCGAGCACCCGCTGGGGGAGATCGCGGACCAGCTCCCCGAATACGTCACCGCTTACACCGGGGAGCTGGCCGAGGAGAGCGACCAGGCCAAGGTGACAATCGGGGGCATCATCCAGGCCACGCGCCGGGTGGTGACCCGTGCCGGCTCGACGATGCTGGTGGCCACCGTCGAGGATCTCCAGGGGAGCGTCGAGGTGGTCGTCTTCCCCAAGGTCTACGCCGAGACGGGCCTTGCCTGGGCCGAGGACAGCGTGGTCCTGATCACCGGCCGCATCGACCGCCGCGACGAGGCGGTGCAGGTGCTGTGCGAGACGGTGCACGCCTGGGACGACGCCGTGCGGCTGGGGCCGGTCGCCTTTGCCGCGGAGCGCGACCGGCTGGCACGTGCCCGCGTCCGACCCGGCGCCTGGCGCGGGAACGGGAATGGGAACGGGCACGGGAACGGCAACGGGAATGGGCACGCCATCGCTCCCGTCGCCGAGCTGTCGCCGTCCGTCGCCTTCGCGGTCGGCCCCCTCGAGCCGCCCGAGGAACCGTCCGCTCCACCGGACGCGGTGCCGATCAAGGTCACCCCGGAGGGCGGCAGCGGCCTGATCGCCATCGGCTTCCAGGGAGAGGTGGCGCTCGACCTGCTGCTGCCGGCGATCGAATCGGTCACCGCGGCCATACGCGACCGTCCCGGCCTGCTGCCGGTGGTGATCAGCATCCCGGTGGCCGGCGCCACCCGCCAGGTGCGGCTGCCGCACCGCGCGGATTGGGATGAGCAGCTGGCCGATCTGCTGAGCCGGGCGGCCGGCATGCCGCTGGCGGTCGAGCTGCTGTCGACCGTCCTCGAGCCCGGATGAGGCTGCTATCCTGCCGGCCGTGACCCGCAAGACCGCACCCACCGGCGACGCACTCACCGCCGCCATTCTGCGCTACCTGCGCCGCACCCCCAACGAGGCGCTCGACCTGGCGCCGCTGGCTGCCGAGCTGGGGGTCGAGCCGCTGACCATGCAGCTTGCCGCCGAGCGGCTGGGCCGGCGGGAATTCGTGGTTCTGCCCTTCATCGAGCCGGGCGCCGCGGGGGGAGCGCAGCTGGCCGAGGCAGGGTTGCGCTGGCTGATCGCCCGGGAGGGCGGCAAGCCGAAGGACACGCCACCTGCTTTCAAGCCCGCCACCGCCCGCGTCCGCGCCGAGGACGAGGCTGCCCGCCTGCCGCGTGCCCAGGTCTACGGGGTCCGGCGCTAGCCGCTCTTCTGCCGGGCGGGCCGGGCCGATGCGCCCGGGGAGTCTGCCGCTGCGTGGTCACCCGACGGCCACTACGCCCATCAACGCCGCTGAATTTGTCCGCCGCGCTCACCAGGCGCCGATTCAGCCACCTAAAGCCCGCCAATCGGTCCAACTTGGCCGTAGCAGCCACCACGCGGCCGCGGGATCAAACGAGGCCTGGTCACCCCCGCTACAGG
>JANMPX010000243.1:0-3945 GCA_031370085.1 Chloroflexota bacterium
GCCCGCTGATGCGGGTGAAGTACCACATGAACCGCTCGAGGCCGGGCTCGGCAGGCCGCGGCGTGGCCGCGCGCGACGGGTTGCGCCGCAACGGGTCGCCCTGCACCGGCCAGATGCGACGTCCCTGGCCCGTCATCAGCGGCCGCCCCACGGGGCGTAGGGGGTGATCATGATCAGGCCGAGCGGAATCATGGCCAGCGCGGTGGCGATGATCACGCCGTACGTCAGCGGCCGATACCAGACAGTGGTCGAGGGCCAGAAATCCATCAGGATCACGCGCAACCCGTTGAGCGAGTGATAGACCAGCGCCGCCATCAGCAGGATCTCGCCGAGCCTGACCGGGAGGTTGCGAAAGATCGTCTGGGTGAAGTCGTAGACGTCCGGACCGAAGGCCAGGGTGGCGTTCTCGACGATGTGCATGAACAGGTAAACCAGCACGCCGATCCCCGACAGCCGGTGGCCGAGCCAGGCCAGCTGCGACCACGAGATCCGGTAGCTGAAGATCGGGCTGCGGCTCATCCGTGGCTCAGTTGGGACGGACCCGATCCGCGACAGCCTCGGCGAACTCGCGTGTGCCTGCGCTGCCACCCAGGTCATAGGTCGTGGTCCTGCCCTCGGCGATCACTGCTCGTACGGCGGATTCGACCCGGTCCGCGGCGTCGGTCTCGCCGATATGTCGCAGCATCAGGCCTCCCGACAGGATCAGGGCTGTCGGGTTCGCCTTGTTCTGGCCCGCGTACTTGGGGGCCGACCCATGCACCGCCTCGAAGACCGCGGCGTGCTCGCCGATGTTCGCCCCGGGGGCCACACCGAGGCCTCCGACCAGGCCCGCCGCCAGGTCGCTGATGATGTCCCCGTACAGGTTGGGGAGAACCAGCACGTCGTAGAGCTCCGGCTTCTGGACCAGCTGCATGCACATGTTGTCGACGATTCGGTCCTCGAAGGCGACGCGCCCTTCGTACGCGGCCGCGACCTGCTGGCAGCTCTCGAGGAAGAGCCCATCGGTGAGCTTCATGATGTTCGCCTTGTGCACCGCGGTGACCTTGTGGCGTCCGTTCCGCAGGGCGTACTCGAAGGCGTAGCGAGCGATCCGCTGGCTCGCTCCACGGGTGATGATCTTGATGCTCTCGGCTGCATCGGGACCGACCCGGTGCTCGATGCCGGCGTACAGATCCTCGGTGTTCTCGCGCACGATGAGCAGGTCGACGTCGGTATAGCGTGACCGCACGCCGACCATGCTGCGTGCCGGTCGCACGTTGGCGTACAGCTCGAGGGCCTGCCGCAGAGCGACGTTGACGCTGCGAAAGCCACTGCCCACCGGGGTCGTGATCGGGCCCTTGATGGCAACCCTGGTGCGCCGAATGCTGTCGATGACGCGATCCGGCAGCGGCGTCCCTTCGGCGGCGATGGTGGCCTCTCCGGCATGCTGGATCTCCCAATCGAAGGAGATCCCGGTCGCTTCGAGGACGGCCACGGTGGCATCTGCCAGCTCCGGACCGATCCCGTCACCGGGGATGAGGGTGATGGCGTAGCTCACGTGGGTTCTGCTCCCGGTGCGCGCCGATCACAGCGTCGGCGGTACGGAGCCCCAGTGTACGGGGATCGCGTCTCTCCCCGCCGGGCTCGACGACTACAATCTGCCGGCCCGCCCCGTCGCCGCGTCACAGAGGTCCGCGTGAAGCTACAGGAGTTCCGCAGCAAGGAGATCCTCGCCCGTCACGGCGTGCCCCTGCTCCCGGGCGAGGTGGCCAGGACTCCTCAGGAGGCGCGCGCGGCGGCCGAGCGGATTGGCGGCCCGGTGGTGGTCAAGGCCCAGGTGCTGGTCGGCGGACGCGGCAAGGCTGGTGGAGTCAAGCTGGCGAGCGACCCGGCCGAGGCGGAGGCGAGGGCCGGTGAGATCATCGGCCTCAACATCAAGGGGGTCACCGTCCGCACGCTGCTGGTGGCGCCCGCGGTCGGCATCACCACCGAGTACTACCTGGGGCTGATCCTGGATCGGGCGGGCAAGACGATCACCATCATCGCCAGCGCCGAAGGCGGCGTCGAGATCGAGGAGACGGCGAAGTCCAACCCGGCGGCGATCCTGCGGCTCCCGCTTGACCCGCTGATCGGCATGCAGCGCCACAACGTGCGGCGGGTGAGCTTCTTCCTGGGCATCACGGCGGCCCTGCGCCCGGCCTTCGCGGAGACGCTGACCGGCCTGTACGCCGCCTTCGTCGAGTCCGACGCCGATCTGGCCGAGATCAACCCGCTGGTCGTCACCGACGATGGCCGACTGCTGGCGCTCGACGCGAAGATCGTGCTCGACGACTCGGCGCTCCCCCGCCACCCCGATCTGGAGGCCCTGCGCGACCTCGACGAGGAGGAGCCGTCGGAGACGGCCGCGCGTGAGGCCGGCATCAACTTCATCAAGCTGGACGGCACCATCGGCTGCATGGTCAACGGCGCTGGGCTGGCGATGACCACCATGGACCTTGTCAAGCTCGCCGGAGGCGAGCCGGCCAACTTCCTGGATATCGGCGGGGGCGCCAAGGCCGATCGAGTGGCAGCGGCCTTCCGGATCATCCTCGACGATCCACACGTCAAGGCCATCCTGGTGAACATCTTCGGCGGCATCACCCGGGGGGACGAGGTGGCGCACGGCATCGTGGAGGCAAGAGCCCAGCTGACCCGCGACGTGCCAATGGTGGTGCGGATCGTCGGCACGAACGCGGAGGAGGCGGCCGAGATCCTGCGCCGCGCCAACCTGATCACGGCCGACAGCCTCGACGATGCCGCGGCAAAGGCGGTCGCCGCGGCCGGCGGACGGCTGGAATGAGCATCCTGGTCAACGCAGATACGCGACTGGTGGTGCAGGGCATCACCGGGCGGGAGGGCGAGTTCCACTCGCGGGCGATGCTCGAGTACGGAACCCCGGTCGTTGCCGGCGTGACTCCCGGCAAGGGCGGCCAGTCCGCGCTCGATGGGCGGGTCCCGGTCTACGACACGATGGATGAGGCGGTGCGCCAGAGCGGGGCCAACGCAAGCTGTATCTTCGTGCCGGCCGCGGGGGCCCCGGACGCGATGCTGGAAGCGGCCGAAGCCGGTATCGGGCTCATCTTCTGCATCACCGAGGGGATCCCCGCCCTCGACATGCTGCAGGTGTACTGGGTTCTGCGCCAGCGCGGAGTGCGGCTGATCGGGCCAAACTGCCCGGGCGCGACCTCGGTCGGGCAGGCCAAGGTGGGCATCATCCCAGGCAACATCCACCGGCCCGGACCGGTGGGCCTGGTGAGCCGCTCGGGGACGCTGACCTATGAGGTGGTCCAGGCGATGACCGATGCGGGCGTCGGCCAGACGACCTGTGTCGGGATCGGTGGCGATCCGATCGTGGGCACCAACTTCATCGACCTGCTGGACATGTTCAACCAGGACCCCGAGACCGAGGCGATCGTCATGATCGGCGAGATCGGGGGGGACGATGAGGAGCGCGCCGCAGCCTTCTGCGCGCGCGAGGTGCACAAGCCGATGGCCGCCTTCATCGCCGGCCGCACCGCTCCGCCCGGACGCCGCATGGGCCACGCCGGGGCAATCATCTCGGGTGGTGCCGGGACCGCCGAGTCAAAGCGGCTGGCCCTCCAGGCGGCGGGCATTCGCGTGGCCGACAGCCCGTCGCAGATCCCCGCCCTGCTGCGGGAGGCCGGCGTCCGCTAACCTCCCGGCTGGCCGGATCGCTCAAGCAGCTCCCAGAGCACCCCGTTGAGGCTACGCGGGTGGATGAACACGACCGGCCCATGCGCCCCGGGGCGGGGCACGTGGTCGATCAGGTCGGCTTCGGCGGCCGCCAGCGCTGCGAGGTCAGCGGGGAGGTCCGAGCTGCGGAGGCAGACGTGATG
Source organism: Chloroflexota bacterium (assembly GCA_031370085.1). GTDB lineage: Bacteria > Chloroflexota > Limnocylindria > QHBO01 > QHBO01 > CF-167. The sequence continues at coordinate 3,876 of JANMPX010000243.1, forward strand.
AAGCCCCTCGCCGCGCGCTGCCAGGAAGCGGGCCACCCCACTTTCCTCGTCGACCGGCTCGACCAGCTCG
>JANMPX010000278.1:0-11045 GCA_031370085.1 Chloroflexota bacterium
TGGCGGGGAGGGGTCGCTGGCCTGGGAACCTCGCTTGGCCCTCGATGGTGGGCCGGACGGGCTCGACGTGGTGGAACGCCTCGTCGCCGAGCTGCCTGACCGGCTTGCGCCGGATGGCGTCGCGCTGCTCGAGATCGGCGCCGGCCAGGCGGACGGGGTTCGGCAGCTCGTGGGCGCGCTCCGTTCGCCGTTCGCCGTCGAGGCACTTCTCGACCTGGCGGGCATCGAGCGCGTGCTGCTCATCTCGCCGCGGGCCGCCTGATGCCTGACCGCCTGGCCGCCGATGCCGCCGGGATCGCGCGGGCTGCCGAGCTGCTGCGTGACGGCGAGCTGGTTGCCTTCCCGACCGACACGGTGTACGGGATCGGCTGTCGGGCCGGTGACGCCGTTGCACTGGACCGCCTGTTCGCGGCCAAGCGGCGTCCGGCGGACCGGGCGATTCCGATGCTGATCGGCTCGCTGGCTGAGGCGGATGCCCGCGGCTTCCGCGTCAGTGAGCTGGCCACCGGGCTGGCGGCACGGTTCTGGCCGGGCGGGTTGACCCTGGTCTTGCCACGTATGGGAGGCTCCGAGTCGCAGGCGTTTCGGATTCCCGACCACCCCGTGGCCCTTGCTCTGCTGGCAGCTGCCGGGCCGCTGTCGGTGACCAGCGCCAACCGGTCCGGCGAGCCTGACACGCTCGACGCCGACGACGTGGCGATCGCATTCGCCGACATCGACGAGCCGGTCGCGACGGTCGATGGCGGTCGGGTGCCCGGTGGCGTCGCCTCCACGGTCCTCGACCTGTCCGCCGATCGGCCGCGCCTGCTGCGCGAAGGACCGGTGTCCCGCGCCGAGCTCGAGACGGCGATCGGGCCGATAGACTAGCGGCGCATGCGCGTCGCAATCGGCTCCGACCACGCCGGCTTCGTCCTCAAGGGCGAGCTCTGCTCGCTGCTCGATGAGCTCCGTGTCGAGTATCGCGACTTCGGCACCTACTCGACCGAGACGGTCGACTATCCCGACTTCGTGGTCCCGGTGGCTCGCGCGGTCGCGCGCGGCGACTACGAGTTGGGGATCGTGCTCGGCGGCAGCGGGACGGGGGAGGCGATGGTCGCCAACAAGGTGCGCGGGATCCGCTGCGTGGAGGCCGCCGACCCAGTGACGGCACGCCTCGGTCGCGAGCACAACGACGCCAACGTCCTGTCGATGGGGTCGCGGATCGTGGGCATCGAGCTGGCGCGGGCCTGCGTCCGCGAGTTCCTGGCGGGGCAGTTCCAGGGCGGTCGCCACATTCCCCGCCTCGAGAAGATTGCGCGCATCGAGGCCGAGGAGCGGTCGTGACCGCATTCAGATACATCGCGACCGACGTCGGCCGCGCAGTTTTGGTTGAAGATCCCGCGGGCAACCCCGTCGAGTTGTTCCAGGCCCGCGGGTAGCCCGGGCTGATGCCGGTCGCCCTCGACGACCGCGAACGGGCGCTGCTGGCCGGTGAAGCAGGGTCCGGCGCCGCCCTCGCCATGCGCCTCGTGCTGCTCGCGGCAGAAGCGCTCGATGCCCAACGCCTGATCCCGATCGTCTCGGCGCACGTTGATTCGTGCCTTTATCACGGGGAGGCCACGATCGACTTCGCAGAGCGGCTGGTGCACGGCGGGGCGCAGGTCGCGGTGCCGACCACACTGAACGTCGGTGCGCTCGACCTGTTGCACCCTGAGCTGTGGCGCGGCGACGTCCGGACGGCTGAGCGAGGCAAGCTGCTGATGGAGCACTACCGCGCGCTCGGCTGCCGACCGACCTACACCTGCGCCCCCTACCAGCTTGCCTTCGCGCGCCCCTCGCTGGGGGAGCAGGTGGCGTGGGCGGAGTCGAATGCGATCGTCTTCTGCAACAGCGTCCTGGGGGCGCGGACGGAGCGATACGGCGACTTCACCGATATCGCCTGCGCCATCGTCGGGCGCGTCCCGGATGCCGGACTCCATCGCACCGAGGCGCGTCGCGCGGTCCTGGTGCTTCGGCTGGGTCCCGATATCCCGGCATCGCTGCTGGCAAGCGATGCCCTGTATCCCGTGCTGGGGATCGTCCTCGGCCGGCGTGCCGGAAGCCGCGTGGCGGTCATCGACGGGGTGCCGGGTGCCCTGCCGGAGGAACGGCTGAAGGCGATCGGTGCGGCGGCTGCCTCGTCGGGCGCAGTCGCAATGTTTCACCTGGTCGGATCCACCCCCGAGGCGCCGACGCTTGCCGCCGCTTTGCAGGGTGAGGAGCCGGACGAAGTCATCGACGTTGGGCTTGCCGAATTGCGCGCGGCGCGAGACGAGCTGACGACGGCCTCGAGCGGCGGTCAGCCGGGAATGCCGATCGGTACCGTCTCGCTCGGAACCCCGCACGCGTCGTTGACCGAGCTCCGGGCCGTGGAACGGGAGCTGGCCGGAGCGCGCCCGGCGCGCGGGGTCGAGCTGATGGTGTCGACTGCCAGACAGCTGCTCGCCGATGCCGAGGAGGAGGGGCTTGCGCGGCGGCTGCGCGCCCTCGGGGTTGAGCTGCTGGTAGATACCTGCAGCTACATCGCGCCGGTGCTGCGGCCCAGCCCGCTCCCCGCCATGACCGACTCGGGAAAGTGGGCGTTCTATGCTCCGGGGAATATCGGCGTCGAGGTGGTCTTCGGCAGCCTCCGGGAGTGTGTGCGCTCGGCGGTGGCTGGGGTTGTCTGGCGCGATCCGGAGCTGTGGGGCGCTGCGTGAAGGGCCGTGTGCTCGCCGCCGGCACCGCGGCCGCGCGCGCCCTGGTGCTGCGTGAGCCGCTCTCCCTGTGGGGCGGCATGGATCCAGCCACTGGCGAGCTGATCGACGCGCACCACCCCCAGCGCGGCGTGTCGCTGGCGGGGCGCGTGGTGGTGATGGCTGCAGTTCGCGGCTCGTCGTCGGCCTCGTCCGTGCTTGCCGAGGCCGTGCGAGCCGGTTGCGCCCCCGCGGCCTTCCTGCTTGGTGAGACCGACCTGATCCTTGCGGTCGGGGCCGCGGTCGCCGAGGAGCTCTACGGGATGCGCGTGCCAGTTGTGGTGTTGCCTCCCGGGCAACTGGCACAGATCCGCGATGACGCCCTCCTGCGGGTGGACGAAGACGGGAGCGTCACACCGATCTGACCGATCGAGGTACCGTGTAGGGGCAATGAACGGACGCGCAGCCGACCCGCATGCTGGCCCGTCGTGATCGGCTCCGCGGCTGCCCTCGTTGCGCACCTGGGCTTTCTGCTGGTCAGCCCATTTCCGGATCGCCCCGGGGACACGCAGCTCGTGGTCGCTCTCCGCGATCGGCCCACGTTGGAGCATTTCGACCCGGAACTCATTCGCTACTGGCGCACCGGCGCCGACCGTCGCGGGCATCCAGCCGAGGTCAGTCGGGCGACCCCTCTGCCCATCGACTCCGAGTTCTCGTGGGGCAAGGTCGACTTGATCGACCGGTTCGGGATCCAGAACGAGTTCGTCACCCTCGGCGGCCGACTGCAGGCCGACCAGGCCGCACCCGGCACCACGGTGGCGATCCTGCGGACCCCCGGCCCGATTCTGCGCATGGGCGGGCATTCCCAGGATGTCGACCGGGTGGCTCTGGAGCTCGGGGCTTTCTTCGGCAGGATCATGGTTCCGATCGACTTTGAGCCCGGCGTCGAGCAGGCTGTCTCCGCGGCCGCCCCGCTGGAGCGCTACGCGGCGTTCGTCGCCTTCGAACACGCCCGCTACGCCGCTCATCGGGCCATGCGTGACGAGCAGCCCAGGACCGCGGCGGTCCTCGCAGCAGAGGCCTCCCGTCTCTCTGAGAAGGAACCGGCGGCCTGGCAGGCCGGCCAGTTGCTGCTCGTACGAATTGGGCTCGACGGCCCTCGACCTTCGTAGAGCCTCGGCCCCTGTCGCGAGGGGTGCATCGGTCTAGACTGCGGATCTCCACCGCACGAGGCCGCTCACCGATGGACTTCTGGGCACCGCTCGAGACCGAGGATCCGGAGATCTTCGGCGTCATCCGCGACGAGGAGGAGCGAACGCGGTCGCACCTCGAGCTGATCGCCTCCGAGAGCTACCCATCGCTGGCCGTCCTGCAGGCGGTCGGCTCGGTGCTGACCGGCAAGTACGCCGAGGGGTACCCGGGACGCCGCTACTACGGTGGCTGCGAGTTCGTCGACATCGGTGAGAACCTGGCCCGCGACCGCGCGAAAGAGCTGTTCGGGGCTGAGCACGCCAACGTCCAGCCGCATGCCGGCGCGCAGGCCAACATGGCCGTCTACCACGCCCTCCTGGAGCGCGGCGACACGGTCCTCGGCCTTGCCCTGGACCAGGGCGGGCACCTGACCCACGGCTCGCCGGTCAACTTCTCCGGCCAGTACTACAACTTCATCCCCTACCACGTCGACCGCGAGTCGCACCTGATCGACATGGACGAGGTGGAGTCACTGGCCAGGGAGCATCGGCCCAAGATGATCGTGACCGGTGCGACCGCCTACCCGCGCCTCTGGGACTTCGCTGCCTTCCGGCGGATTGCCGACGAGGTTGGCGCCTATCTCATGACCGACATGGCCCACTTCGCCGGCCTGGTCGCGGCAGGCGTTCACCCTTCACCCATCCCGCATGCCCACGTCGTCACCACCACCACGCACAAGACCCTGCGCGGGCCGCGCGGAGGCATGATCCTGTGCATTGCGGACCTGGCCAAGGCGATCGACAAGGCGGTCTTTCCGGCCCTGCAGGGCGGTCCGCTGGAGCACGTCATCGCCGGCAAGGCGGTCGCCTTCCGCGAGGCGATGAGCGCCGAGTTCAAGCGGGACATGGTCCAGACCGTCGCCAACGCGCGCGAGCTGGCGGCTGCGCTCGCGGATCGCGGCGCCTCCATCATCTCCGGCGGGACCGATAACCACCTGATGCTGGTCGACGTCCGGCCGCTCGGCGTCACCGGCAAGGAGGCCGATCTCGCCCTTGGCGAGGTCCGCATCACCGTCAACCGCAACACGATTCCCTACGATCCCAACCCACCGATGGTGGGAAGCGGGATCCGCGTCGGGACTCCCGCGGTCACCAGCCGCGGGATGCGTGAGGCGGAGATGCGGCAGATCGCAGGGCTGATCGTGGATGGGATCGCAGCCCGCGGTGACACGGATGCCCAGGAGCGGGTTCGCGCCGGCGTCGCCTCGATCGTCGACCGCTTCCCGGTGCCCGGGCTGCCGGGCACGCTGGTTGGCAGCGCCACCCCGGCCTGAGGTCGCGCGGCTGTCGCGCGCGACCCGTAGCCCGGTCGCCAGCGATCCGGCTGTCCGGTATACTCGCGCCGTCCGACCGCTCTGAGTCGAACTCGAAATGGCCCAATTGACTCCCCTCGGGCTGATCCGGATCATGGGACACATCTCCGCGATCATGGTGATCCCGATGGTGGGTGGCGCGGTGCTGGGGATCCTGCTCGACAGGGCCCAGGGCACCTCGCCACTCTTCGTGTTGAGCGGGTTTGCGGTCGGCAACCTGGTTGCGATCGTCGGCATCTGGCTCTACGTGCGTTGGCATACCCGGCGTGGCTACGGCCGCCCGGCATCGGGTGACGATGCCTGACCTGTCGGGCAACGGAGAGCGGGACGACCCTGCGGGACCGTCGCCAAAGCCGCCGATCCAGCCGGCGAACTGGGGATTGGCGTTCGACCTTGGGCTTCGGCTCGGGGTCGCGGTGATCGTCGGCGTCGGGCTCGGCGCGCTCGTCGACAACTGGCTGCATACCAGCCCGATCTTCATCCTGATCGGGACGGGGCTCGGATTCGGCGCGGCGATGTACACCATCTGGGAAGTGGCTCGCGAGGGGATGAGGTAGAGGCGGATTGGTACACGTCGAGATCGCGGCTGAGAAGCTCTTCAGCATCGGACCGCTGACGGTCACCAACTCGATGGTCGGGGCGCTGCTGGCATCGGCGATCCTGCTGCTGGCGGGATCGTGGTTCGCGCGACATGCCTCCGTGGTGCCGACGCGCGTCGGGAGCCTCCTGGAGCTGCCGATCGAGTTCCTGGCCGGGATCGTGCGCGGGACCGGTGGCAGGCGCTGGCGCGAATTCGCGCCGCTCATCTTCGCCATCTTCCTCTTCGTGCTTGTTGCGAACTGGCTGAGCCTGCTGCCCGGCGAGGGCACCATCGGGCTGGCCGAGGAGGTCGACGGCCAGCCGATCATCGTCCCGTTCGTTCGTGCCGGGGCCGCCGACCTCAACTTCACCCTGGGCCTGGCTCTCGTCTCGTTTGTCTCGTTCATCGCCTTTGGCCTGCGGGCCAACGGCGTGCGCGGCTACCTGAAGGAGCTGCTCATCGCAGAGCCGGCCTACATGACGCCGCTGCTCACCCCCATTCACCTGATCAGCGAGTTCTCGCGCCTGATCAGCCTCTCGATGCGGCTCTTCGGCAACGTGTTTGCCGGTGAGGTGCTGCTGGCAACGATGCTGGCCCTCACCACCGCGACGCTCTTCATGCTGCCGCTGGCGTTCGTCATTCCGGGCGTCTTCATCGTTCTCGAGCTGCTGTTCGGGCTCGTCCAGGCGCTCGTCTTCGCGCTCCTGTCGATGACCTACATCACGCTGGCGATCGCGGAGCACCGCCAGCACGCGCACGCGGACCATCCGGGCGAGGCGTCCGGGCAGCAGGCCGCCCCAACCGAAGGGGCTACCTAGGAAACGGGAGCTCCGCCCATCTGTGGAGCACTAGGAGGAAGACCACTCATGGATCTGCACACACTCGCCGCCGGACTCGCAATGGGACTCGGCGGCATCGGACCCGGAATCGGCCTGGGGATCGGCTTCAGCAAGGCGATGGAGGCGATCGGTCGCAACCCGGAGGCCTCGGGCGCGCTCTTCGTGCCGTACATCCTGGGCCTGGCATTGACCGAGGCGATCGGCATCTACGCGCTGGTCGTGTCGCTGATCATCCTCTTCGCGACCAAGTAAGGACGCCGCGATGGCATTTTTCGGCGCCTTCGGGGTCGATCTCTTCAAGCTCGCCTTCCAGATCGTCAATTTCCTGCTGGTCCTCTACCTGCTGAACCGGTTCCTGTTCAAGCGGGTGCTCGCGCTTCTGGATGAGCGTCAGGCGCGCATCGCGCGAGGGCTGGAGGAGGCCGATGCGGCGGCCCGCGACCGGGAGCTGGCGCGTGCCGAACGCGAGGCTGCCGTGGATGAGGCGCGCAAGGAGGCCCAGGCGATGGTCGCCCGTGCGACCAAGATCGCCGAGGACTCGCGCGTCGAGATCGTGGCCGCGGCGCGGGCGGAGGCAGAGAAGGTCAGCGCTCGGGCCCGGGACGAGATCGTCGCCGAGAAGGAGAAGGCGATCGCCGAGCTGCGGTCCCAGGTTGCCGATCTTGCCCTCCAGGCGGCCGGCAAGCTGGTCAGCGCCGAGATGAGCGGGCCGACGCAGCGCCGGCTGGTCGAGGAGTTTCTGACCGAGCTGACCCCCGCCGAGAAGGGACGCAACTAGCGCCATGGCGCGACGCGTGACGGCAGCACGGCGGTATGCGGAGGCGGCCCTCCAGACGGGGCGCGCCGAGGGCACCCTCGACGTGTGGGAACGCGACCTTGCCGCGCTCGGCGAGGCAATCCGCCATCCCATATTGCGACGGCTGATGGAGCACCCCGCGGTGCCCTTTGCGGATAAGGAGCGGGTTCTGCGCAGCGTGGTCGGCTCGACGGTCGCGCCGCAGCCGCTGAACCTGGTGCTGCTCATGATCCGGCGCGGCCGGCCCGGCGGCATCGAGCCGATGCTCGCTCGCTTCAGCGAGCTGCTGCGGCGGGAGCGTGGCATTTCGCTGGCCGAGGTCCGCACGGCACTGCCGCTCGATTCCGAACAGCGGGCTGCCGTTGCCGCCCGGCTCGGGAAGCTGACCGGCGAACGGGTGGAGATGGACGAAACCGTGGACCCCGGGATGCTCGGCGGGATCGCCGTGCGCATCGGGGACAAGCTCTATGACGCAAGCGTGCGCAGCCGCCTCGAGCGACTCCGCGCCCGACTGACCGCCGCCTAGGCCGCTGCAGCGCACGGCGAACCAACAGAGGACGAGGAACTTCATGACGATTCGATCCGACGAGATCACGTCGATCATCAGGAACGAGATCAGCGGCTTCGACGAAGGGGCCGATGTCTCGGGCGTCGGCACCATCGTGGAGGTCGGCGACGGGATCGCGCAGATCTACGGTCTCTCCGGGGCGCTCGCCTCCGAGCTCCTCGAGTTCCCCGGTGGCGTGATGGGGATGGCCTTCAACCTCGAGGAGGAGACGGTCGGCGCCCTGATCCTGGGCGACTACACCAAGCTCAAGGAGGGGGACCAGGTCAAGACCACCGGGCGGGTCGTTGAGGTGCCGGTCGGCGACGCGCTGATCGGCCGCGTGGTCAGCCCGCTGGGCGTGCCGCTCGACGGCAAGGGGCCGATCGCCGCGACCGGCAGCCGCCCGGTGGAGCGCATCGCCCCCGGCGTCATCGTCCGTCAGCCGGTCGACACCCCGGTCCAGACCGGCATCAAGGTGATCGACAGCATGATCCCGATCGGCCGCGGGCAGCGCGAGCTGATCATCGGCGACCGGCAGACCGGCAAGACGGCGATCGCGGTCGACACGATCATCAACCAGAAGGGCCAGGACCTGGTCTGCATCTATGTCGCCATCGGCCAGAAGATGTCGACCGTCGCACAGGTGGTCGCCGTTCTCGAGGAGCACGGCGCCATGGAGCACACCATCGTGGTCGTCGCATCGGCATCGGATCCGGCACCGATCCAGTTCCTGGCGCCCTATGCCGGGGTGGCGATGGGCGAGGAGTTCCTCGATAACGGGCGGGACGCGCTGTGCATCTACGACGACCTGTCCAAGCACGCCTGGGCCTACCGCCAGGTCTCGCTGCTGATGCGCCGCCCCCCGGGGCGCGAGGCGTACCCGGGCGACATCTTCTACGCCCACAGCCGGTTGCTGGAGCGCGCAGCGCGCCTCAACGAGGAGCATGGCGGCGGGTCGCTGACCGCCCTGCCGATCATCGAGACCCAGGCCGGCGACGTGTCGGGCTACATCACCACCAACGTGATCAGCATCACCGACGGCCAGATCTTCATGCAGACCGACCTCTTCAACCAGGGCCAGCGGCCCGCGGTCAGCGCAGGACTGTCGGTCAGCCGGGTTGGCGGCAACGCCCAGATCAAGGCAATGCGCCAGGTAGCCGGCAAGCTCCGACTCGACCTCGCACAGTATCGCGAGCTGGCCGCCTTCGCCCAGTTCGCCTCGGACCTCGACAAGGCAACCCGGGACCAGCTCACCCGCGGCGAGAAGCTGAGCGAGGTGCTCAAGCAGCCGCAATTCGCCCCGCTGGCCGTGGAAAAGCAGGTGGCCATCATCTGGGCCGCCACCAACGGCTACCTCGACGATGTCGAGACCGGCAGGATCAGGGAATTCGAGACCGGGCTTTTCCGGCACCTCGAGTCGAGCTTCCCGGAGCTGCTCTCGACGATCGCCAGGGAGAAGGCCATCTCCGACGCGTCGAGTGAGCAGCTCCGCGCGGCGGTGGTCGAGTACCGTCAGCAGGGCGGCTTCGGCGTCGAAGAGCAGCCCGGCGCAGACAAGGCCGATGCGGCTGCCGGAGGGGTTCCGACCGCCAGGGCCGAGGCCGAGCCCGCCAGGGCCGAGGCGGAGCCCGCCAGGGCCGAGGCCGAGCCCGCCCCGAAGGCTCTTGCCACGGTCAAGCCGGCCGCCCGCAAGGCAACCAACCCTAAGGCGCCCGCCCGCAAGGCGACCAACTCCAAGGCGGCCCCGAAAGCGAAGAAGGGAACGCGCCCGTAAATGGCCACCCTCCGCGAGGTCCGTCGCCGGATCGCCTCGGTCACCAACATCGCCCAGATCACCCGGGCGATGCAGATGGTGGCTGCCTCGCGGATGAAGCGGGCCCAGGATGCGATCCTCGCCACTCGGCCGTATTCGGACGAGCTGCGCGACGTGCTGGCCCGGGTCGCAGGGGCGGTCGACGAGGAGGTTGAGCCACTGCTCGCCCGAAGACCGGTCCGGCGAGTCGGCCTGGTGCTGATCACGACGGACCGCGGGCTGGTCGGATCGCTCAACGCGAATGCGGTGCGCGGCGTCCTGCGTCACGTGACCGACCTGGCATCCGGCCCCGAGGACGCCCGCGTCGAGGTCAGCGCCATCACCGTTGGGCGCAAGGGCCGCGACGCCCTGCGGCGGGCCGGGATACCCATCGCGGCGCATTTCGCGCAGCTCGGTGACCGGCCCACCTTTGCCGACGTGACCCCTATCGCTCGTCTGGTGACCGATGACTTCCTGGCCGGCACCTACGATCGAATCGAGATCGCCTACTCGACCTTCGTCAACACCCTGTCCCAGCGGCCGGCGGTCCTGACGGTTCTGCCCGTCGAGCGCCCGACGATGGGAGAGCAGGAGCGCGAGACGAACGACGAATACCTGTTCGAACCGTCACCGCGGGCCGTGCTGAGCCGCCTGCTGCCGCACTTCGTGGCGATCGACATCTACCGGGCCGTGCTCGAGAACCGTGCCTCCGAACAGTCGGCCCAGATGGTCGCCATGCGCAGCGCGACCGACAACGCACACGAGCTGATCGGCGAGCTGACACTCGTCTACAACAAGACCCGCCAGGCCAACATCACCCGTGAGATGACCGAGATCGCCTCCGGGGCCGAAGCCCTGGGCTAGCCCCGCAGGCCGTACGAGGAGCGACAAGAAGACCGATGGCGACCGGAAAGGTGATCCAGATCACGGGCCCCGTGATCGATGTCGAGTTCCCCGCGGGCAAGCTGCCCGCCATCTACATCGCCCTTGAGATCCGCCGCCCCGGCGCGGCCAAGGGCGCGGACCAGACCCTGGTCGTCGAGGTGCAGCAGCACCTTGGCAACAACTGGGTGCGCGCGGTCGCCATGTCCACCACCGACGGCCTGTCGCGCGGGCTCGATGCGGTTGACACCGGCGCGCCGATCACCGTGCCGGTTGGCGCCGTGACGCTGGGGAGGGTCTTCGATGTGCTCGGTCATCCGATCGATGGCAAGGGCCCGGTGGCAAAGTCAGAG
>JANMPX010000235.1:0-11819 GCA_031370085.1 Chloroflexota bacterium
GTCTTGCCCGACCCCGGCGGACCCCAGAGCAGGATGCTCGGCAGGTATCCGGGCTGGACCACCTTGGTCAGCGCGCCGAGATCGCCGACCAGGTGCGGCTGTCCCACGAAATCGTCGAGCGTGCGCGGGCGCATGCGGGCCGCCAGGGGTCCGCTTGGCCCGTCCTGGTCGAGGGCGAACATCGGCTCAGAGGGTGGGTCGAGACGCTTCGGCACGATAGGCCGAATGGTAGGCCGCACCCGCGCTCAGCGTTGGATGCTGTGCTCCCTCAGCCAGCCAAGGGCAGTCTCAGCTGAGTTCAGCACGGAGATGTGCCCGTCGTCCGGAAACAGCCGCAGCTCGGCCGAGGGGCATCGCCGGGCAAGCCACTTGCTGTGGGAGCTCGGCACCACGCGATCCTGGCCGCCATGCAGCAGGAGGACCGGCGCGATGACCTGCGCAGGGTCGGCTCCCCACGGGGTGACGTAGGCAAGATCATCGTCGATCAGCCCGCCCGGGCCAGCCTCCACCGCTGGTCTGACCACCCGCCCGAGCCACGACCACTCGCCGGACAATGCGGCAAGATCGGCCGGCGTGAATTCCGGGTCGTACTCCGCGTCCGAGGCTTCGTGCCGCTCTTTCGCGGCGCGTCCCGCGGCGGCGGCGTGCAGCGAGGTCACGCCGGAGGTCGCCATGCCCGCGAACCAGTCAAGCCCGTCTGCGCCGAACGGGGCAAGTCCGGCGACGATGACCGCTCCCAGGACCCGATCGGGCAGCAGCGCGGCGCAGGCCAGGGCGTGCGGCCCGCCGCCGGAGTGGCCCATGACCGCGAACTGATCGATCCCGAGTGCGTTGGCGACGGCGGCCACGTCGGCCGCAGCGGAGGCCACATCGCGACCGGCGAGTGGAGTGGATCCACCATAGCCGGGTCGGTCATGCGAAACCCAGCGGATGCCGAGCCGGGCTGCGGCCGGAAACAGGGGCTCGGGAGGTGCGCCGATGTTCGGCGTGCCGTGGTGCCAGAAGACCGCCAGTCGGCCGTCCATGTCATCGGCGCCGGTGTCGTACACGTGCAGGGTGCGGCCGCCGTCCAGCCGCAGGTCCGTTTCTTGCATCGTCGGCCGATTATGATGCGGCCCATGAACCAGAACCTGCGCATCCCCGGCCCCACGCCCATCCCGGACGCCGTGCGCGAAGCACAGGCGGCGCCAATGATCGACCATCGCGGCACCGAGTTCGGCGAGATGCTGCGAGAGACGACCGCAGGGCTCGCCGGCCTGATCGGCACCAGTGGAGAGGTCTTTCTGCTGACTGCGTCGGGCACCGGGGCGATGGAGGCGACCGTGGTCAATACCCTTTCGCCGGGCGATCGGGTGCTGGCGGTCACCATCGGCGCCTTCGGCGACCGGTTCGCAAAGGTGGCGCAGGCGTTTGGCGCCGATCTTGAGCGCTACGAGGTCGAGTGGGGCACCGCAGCGGATCCTGCACGGCTGGCCACGCACCTCGCCGCCAACCCCCCCTATCGGGCGGTGCTGCTCACCCACAACGAGACCTCGACGGGAGTCACCAACCCGCTCCGCGAGCTGAGCTCGGCGGTTCACGCCGCACCCAGGGAGCCGCTCGTGCTGGTGGATGGCATCAGCGGGCTGGGCGCCCTGCCGTTCGAGATGGATGCCTGGGGCATCGACCTGGTGGTGAGCGCCAGCCAGAAGGCGTTCATGGCTTCGCCGGGGATCGCCATTGCGGCGCTCGGGGAGCGTGCGCGAGCGGCCGAGGAGACCGCGCGCATGCCGCGCTTCTACTGGGACTTCGCCGAGGCGCGACGCTGGGCCGAGAAGGGGCAGACCCCCTGGACCCCGGCAGTGAGCGTCCTGTTCGGCCTGCGCGTCGGCGTCGCCCGCCTGGTGGCCGAGGGACGCCAGCGAACCTGGGCGCGCCATGCCGCCGTGGCCGCCGGGGCGCAGGCCGGCCTCGAGGCGCTCGGACTGACACTTGTTGCGGCTCCGGCGATCCGCTCGGCAACGGTGACCTCTGCCTGGCTGCCCGAAGGGCTCGAATGGGAGCCCTTCAACGCGGCCATGCGGGCGCGCGGCCTCATCGTCGCCGGCGGGCAGGGCCAGTGGGTTGGCCGCATCCTGCGCTGCGGGCACATGGGAGATGTCGGGATCGACGAGATGGCCGACGCGGTACTGATCATGGGCGAGGTTCTGGCGGAGATGGGCCGAGCCGCGGATCCATCGGCCGCGATGGCTGCCACCCGTCGCGCCTTCGAGGAGAGCCTGGCGGGCGCAGCCCGCTGAGTCAGCCGCGACCGCGTCCGGGGACGAAGGAGGCGACGCGTCGCCGGATGGCGAGCCAGACCAGTGGCAGCTGCAGCCGACCCCATGCCCGCTCCAGGCGAGCGATCGCCTCGGCGGGGATCGAGCGACCCGAGTAGCTCTGCCAGACCTTGCCGTCGGCGATCTGCCTGATCTCGCCGCGCTGCGACGGCAGCTGCTCCTCCAGCCAGCCGGCGTACTCATAGATCGTCTCTGACGGGCTGCGCGCAACGCCGGCGCGATCTCCGGCAAAGGCCAGTCGCTGCCATTGCCGATCCCCCGGCGCCAGGAAGCGGAACCGGCGGCGCAGCCGTGCCAGGCGCCAGGCCATCACCATCGCCAGCAGCCCGACAATCGCAATCACTACCAGGGTGTTCCCGTTGCGTGCCGAATCGACCGGTGGCTTCTCACCCGGCTTGAATCCGCCGGAGACCGGCTGGAAGGACGGCAGGCTGGAGATGGAGCCCGGATCGGCGCCTTCGTCGAACGGACCGAGGCCGACACCGCCGACCGGCGTGTTGACCGGCGGCACGACCCCGCTGCCGGCCAGGCGCACCACCGGCGGCAGCGACTTGGTGGCCTCGAAGATCTGCCAGCCGTAGCCCGGGAAGTAGATCTCCGCCCAGGCGTGCGCGTTGCGTTCCCGATATTGGTAGACGCCGGTCGACACGCGCTCACCCGGGGCGTAGCCGACCGCCACGCGAGCGGGCAGGCCAACAACACGAGCCATGACCACCATGGCCGTGGCGAAGTACTCGCAGTAGCCGGTCTGACCCTTGGGATCGAACAGGAAGAAGTCAACCAGGTCGCGATTCGGATCGGCCGGCACCGGAGCGATCGTCGAGTAATGAAAGCGCGCCCCCTGCAGATAGGCCGCCAGCGCCTTGGCCATGTGGAAGGGATCGGCGGCGCCAGCGACCAGCGAGCGAGCTCGTTCCCGCGTGCGATCCGTGACGCCGCTGGTGTCGAGATACATGGCCGCCACGTCGGGCGGGTAGACCGTCCCGGCCCCGGCCAGCATCGCCTCGGTGGCATTCGAGATCGCCGCAGTGATCTGGTATCCCTTGCCTGCGTCGAGCGCGACCCCCGACTCCAGCCCGCCGAGCAGCGGCTTGCCGCCCGGTTCCTGGACGACCACCGGCAGGAACGCGGCAGTTGGGTAGCCGGGGGTGAAGATGTTGCGGCCCAGGTTCTGCTGGATCTGCACCGTGACCGTCTCGAGCGCAAACGCATCGGCGGTCTGTGGCCGCTCGGGGGTGTAGGCGGGGAAGATGCGGTCGCCGGGGGCCACGTTGCGCGACGGCCCGCTGGTGCGCGACCAGCCGTGCCCGGTGTACGTGTCGTAGGTGATGGTGCGCAGGTAGTAGGGGCGCTTGGAGGCGACCGTCATCACCGCCGTGTCGCTGCTCACCCATCTGCCGCGCACCGCGAACGACGACCCAAAGGTGGTGCCCGGGATGCGCGAGTCCTGGTTGGTGATGCCACCGAAGATCCCGCCCACCGAATCGCGCAGGTCGGTCCAGGCGCCATCGAGGTTGCTGAGCACTCCGGTCAGGGGCGCGGCGACGGCCACCGTGGTGAGGATCCAGGCCAGGGCGATGCTGCCGGCGATGAACGTCACGCCGCTGCGCATCATCGAGTTGTGCACGTCGACGTTCTCGGTCACCCGCCGCAGTCGCCAGCTCTCCTCGCGGGTGATCAGCGCGGTCCGCAGCCACAGCAGGAGTGCGGCCAACGAGAACAGCACGATGTAGCCGAACAGGTCCGCGAAGGTGGCCGACATGTTGGCCACCAGCGTGGCGCCGACCAGCAGGATGGCGTCGATCACGCGATGGTGCCGGTAGATGGCGTAGGCGGCGATGAAGGCGGTCACCCACATCAGCACGCCAAGGCCGACGGCATACGGCGACACCTGGGGCGGGTAGCCCGCATCGAGCACGATCCTGGTGAAATTGATCGCCTCGCCGCGCAGTGCCATCAGTCGCGCCGCCTGGCCAAGGTCCGTGAAATACTCGCCGCCGACCGTCCAGAGCACCACCCCGGCGCCCACCAGCCCGCTCAGCGGCAGCACCGCGACCACGCTCAGGCGGGTCAACCCCAGCAGGGCACCGACGACCACCGCCCACAGGGCCACCGGCACCAGGAAGTCAAGCTGGTCGAACCAATCGGCGCGCTGCACCGACCAGCCCAGGCTCAGCAGCATGACGAACAACAGACCCAGGGAGAGCCAGCCCTCCCGTGGACGCAGGTATCGCTGGATTCGCTCACGCACGGCTGCGCTCCCGGGCCGCGGGCAGCCCACGCGCGCGCCGCGCGCGCGCCGACCGGTGGCCCAACACTGTGGCCAGGTCATCGCCGGCGCCCAGCAGGTGATAGCCGATGTCGTACTCGGCGAGCGCATGTCGAACCGCGGCCAGCTCGGCGCGGCTCTCGTCGTCCTCGGTACCGGCGAAGCTCGCGCGATCGAGCAGGACGGCGATGGTTGCCACTCCGCGGCGGCGCAGCGAGGCGACGGCACGCACCCATTCCCGGTCGGTTGAGCCGGTGATCAGGCACAGGGTCATGCCGCGCCGCAGCTGGGGGAGCGTGCCGATGACGACTTCAGCCAGCGGCGTCGATCCATCGGCCTGGACGTTGGCCAGCAGGTTGAGGATCTTCTGCTCGACCCGGGTGCCGCGGTCGGGGGTGAGCAGCTGCTGCCGGCGGGCCGATGCCGTCAGCCCGACCGCCCGATTGTCGAGCAGGGTCCGAACCGCGATCGAGCCCGCGGCACTGACCGCCGCTTCAACCGAGGCCTGGTCACCGGTCCCGGCATGCGCGGCGCGGTCGAGGTCGAGCACCAGCCACAGGTCTGCGGTCTGCTCGAGGTCGAATTCCTTGACGTGCAGCTCGCCGTGACGTACCGAGCTGAGCCAGTGGATGCGGTTGATGGCGTCGCCGTAGACGTACGGACGCACGGTGCTGACCAGCGGCGTGGCCGCCTCGTAGCGGCGTCGCGATGGCGCGGTGCCATCCACCGGCGAGGGGGGCAGGCGCCAGTCGGGCAGCGCGTGGATCTTCGGGAAGACCACGATCCATGTCGGGCGACCGACCACCATCTCGCTGCTGAACAGGCCGAACGGATCGCCGGTGCGCACGCGAAGAGCTCCCAGCCGATAGCTCCCCCGGCGAGTCAGCGTGACCTTGGCCAGCCACTGCCGACTGCCCTGCGCCCTGACCCCGATCGCCCGGCCGGGCAGTGTTGCGGGAAGCGTCGAATCATTCGACAGCTCGACCCACGGCTTGCTCCAGCGGGTGTCGTTGTCGACGCGGTACACCGCCTCCAGCAGATCCCCGACCTGCGAATGCGGGTTGAGCACGTGGTACCCGGCCCGCAGGCCCTGCAGCCCGCGGCGCGCGTACCACCACGAGGCAGTCACCAGGGTTGCGAGCAGGTAGACCAGGAAGAAGAGGAAGTTGATCCCCGTGCTGAATGCGGCGACGACCAGTGCCGTGCCAAGGAATATGACGCGGAGCTGCCTGGCCAGGCTGCCCATCAGGCTGCCTCGCTACCGGGGCCCGGCGGTCGCGCTGCTGCTCGCCTCGCCGATCGGGACCTGCGCCAGCACCTCGCGCACGATGCTATCGGGGTCGACCTCGCGCAGCGACGCCTGGCTCTTGACGATCAGCCGGTGCGCCAGCACCGCCACGGCCAGCTGCTTGATGTCATCGGGGATCACGTAGTCCCGGCCATCGAGGGCTGCCAGCGCCTGGCCCGCCCGGTAGAGGTTGATCGACCCGCGCGGCGAGGCGCCGAGGTAGACATCAGGGTGCTCGCGCGTGCCAGTCACCAGGCGGACGATATACTCCGCCACCGACTGATCGACGTAGACCTCCTTGATCCCCGCCTGCAGCTGGCGCAGCTCCTCGAGGCCAAGCACCTGGGCCAGCTGGTCGATCGGATGGTGGCGCTTCTGCTCATCGAGGATCACGACCTCCTCCATGGCCTTGGGGTAGCCGAGCCGCAGCCGCAGCATGAACCGATCGAGCTGCGCCTCCGGCAGGGCAAAGGTGCCCTCGTATTCGATCGGGTTCTGGGTGGCGATCACCATGAACGGGCTCGGCATCGGGTAGCTGACCCCGTCGATGGTGGCCTGTCGCTCCTCCATGCACTCGAGCAGGGCGCTCTGCGTCTTGGGAGTGGCGCGGTTGATCTCGTCGGCCAGGACCACCTGGGCCATGATCGGTCCTGGGCGGAATTCAAAGTCCTGTGTCTTCTGGTTGAAGATCGAAAGGCCGGTGACATCGGACGGCAGCAGGTCCGGGGTGAACTGGATCCGCCGGAAAGAGCAGCCGATGCTGCGGCTGACCGCCTTGGCGAGCATCGTCTTGCCGACGCCGGGGACGTCCTCGATCAGGATGTGTCCCTCGCAGAGGAGCGCGACGAGAGCCATCCGGACCTCGACGTGCTTGCCGACGATGACGCGCTCGACGTTGGCGATGACGCGCTCCGCCGACTCCTGGACGTTCTTCACGATCGGTGGCTCCCCTTCAACTGCATCCGATTCCGGCCGGCTCCCCACCGACAATACCCATCCCCACCCGACGACGGTTCACCTCGCGAGGTTGCAACAGTCTGACGCGCAGCCCCGACGGCGTCGAACCGATCACCCGCCGGCCAGCAGCTTGAGCCATTCGGCCATCACCGCCCCACCGATCGGGGCGGCGCGTGCATTGCCATCTCCGCTCCCCTCGATGATCACCGCGATGGCGATGGCCGGGGTCGCCCCGTCCTGGGCCGGCGCGAAGCCGATGAACCACGAGTGCGGGGACAGGCCGCCACTGCGCTCGGCCGTCCCGGTCTTGCCGGCGGTCGACACACCGCTGACGCCGTAGCGCGTGACCGCGCCGGCGCCGGCGTAGATCTTGCCCACCGCCCCCTGCACCGCGTCGATCATGGCCGAGCGGACCTCGGCGGCGGCGATCCCCGAGATGGCTCGGTGCCCGCTCTGTCCGCCGTAGGACTCCAGGATGGCGTTGGTCGGGCCGTCGCCCGGCGTGGCGGCGTGGCCACGCAGGTCCCGCACCACGTAGGGTTGCGGAACGACTCCGTCGTTGGCGATGGTCGCGGCCACCAGGGCCATCTGCAGTGGCGTGACGTCGACCTGGGCCTGGCCGTATGCGGCATTGGCCACCTCGACCCTATCGGCGAACGGGGCACAGCCCCCATCGGCACGAGCGGAAACGAACGATGGGTCGACCGTCAGGAACCGTTGCGAGGTGCCGAGTCGGATCGAGCTGCAGAACCCGAAGCGGCGGGCGTAGTCCAGGTACCGCTCCGCCCCCAGCTCAAGCCCTACGTGCGCAAAGAAGATGTTGCTCGAGACCTGCAGAGCCGGAGACAGGGCCCACAGGGCCGGCTTGACCCGGCCGAGGTCGTGCTCGTGCACGGTGAAGCCATCGACCACGAAGCCCGCCGTCTCCTGGGCGGGCTGATCCGCGAAGGTGGTCTGCGGGGTGATCGCACCGGCATCCAGGGCCGCCGCCGTGGTCAGCACCTTCATGATCGAGCCGGGCGTGTAATGGCCCTGGCGAACCCGGTCGACGAGCGGGTGGTTCGGATCACCGAGCACCGCATCCCAGGCGGCCTGCGCGGTCTCGGGGTCTCCGGAGAATCCGGTCGCGTTGAAGCCCGGCGACGACACCATGGCCAGCACCGCACCGGTGGTTGGGTCGAGCGCCACGACGGCCCCCTGGTTGCCGCCCAGCTGGGCGGCAGCGAAATCCTGGAGACGCTGGTCGATGGTCAGGGTCACGTCCTTCGATGCAGGCTGCCGGGCCAGGATCTGGTCGACCAGCTCGCGCAGCGGGTTGGGGTCGGCGCGGCCCGTCAGCAGGTCGTCCCACGCCCGCTCCACGCCGGTTGTGCCGTAGCGCAGGCTGGCGTAGCCGATCACCTGTGCAAACGCCGGATCCCGGTAGGTGCGCTGGCTCGTCCCGTCCACCACCAGGCTCGAGGCGAGCAGCAGACCCCTGGCGTCGAAGATCGAGCCGCGCGGTGCGCTGCGGCGCGCGGCGATAACCTGCGGGTTGTCCTGGCGGGCGGCCAGGTGCTGGGCGTCGACGACCTGCCACCAGCTCAGCCCGCCGGCCACGACCGCGTAGGAGAGGACAAGGTAGAACGCCAGCCGGCGGGTATTGACCGCAATCATGTGCCGGCCTCGCGCGCGTCGGCATCCAGCGCCGACCGATGGCTGATCGACAGCAGCAGCCCGATCACCACGAAGCTGGCCAGCAGGCTCGATCCGCCGTAGCTGACGAAGGGAAAAGTGATCCCGGTGAGCGGAATCACCTTCACGTTGCCGGCCGCGATGATGAGCGTCTGCAGGCCCAGGCTGATGGTCAGCCCAACTGCCAGCATCCCTGAGAAGTCGTCGCGGGCCAGCATCGCGGTCCGCAGCCCGCGGAAGACCACCACCAGCGCCAGGGCGAGGAGCGCCAGCGCCCCGATCAGGCCCAGCTCCTCGGCGACCGCGGCAAAGATGAAGTCGGTCGGCAGCGCGGGGATCGGCAGGCGGCCGGAGATGGGCGGCAGACCCTGGCCCAGTCCCTCGCCGAAGAGGCCGCCGCGACCGAAGGCGTAGAGCGCCTGGACCGTCTGGTATCCGGCCCCGCTGGGATCGGCAAAGGGATCGATCCAGTTATTGACGCGCACCCGAACGTGGTCGAAGAGCTGGTAGGCCACGAACGAGCCGGCCACGAACAGCAGCAGCCCGATCAGCACATAGCTGCGCCGCCCCGTCGCGATGAAGAGCATGGTCAGGAAGATCCCCAGGAAGAGCAGCGCGGTGCCGAGGTCACGGCTGATGACGACGATCAGCATCACGATCACGAAGATGGCCAGCATCGGCAGCAGGTAGGGCAACGGCGGCACCCGCAGCGGTCCGAGCCGGGCGCTGGCCCCTGCCAGCAGCGAGCGTTTCTCGGCAAGATAGCCGGCGATGAAGATCACCAGCACCAGCTTGATCGCCTCCCCGGGCTGGAAGCCGATCGGTCCGAGATACAGCCACAGGCGCGCCCCATTCACCTCTCGCCCGAAGACAAAAGTGAGCACCAGCAGCAGCGCTCCGGCGAGCGCCCAGCTGTACTTGTAGTGGCGCAGGATCCCGTCGTCGCGGAACCAGATGGCGACTGCCAGCATCGCGCCGACCCCGATCCCGAACCACAGCAGCTGGGTGGTCGCCATCCCCAGGTGCGCGCCGAGCAGGTCGACGCCAAGCCCCTTCTGCGGCAGCCGATTGAGCATGATCATGCCGATCCCGCCGATGGTGGCGACCGCCGGCAGCAGCAGCTGGTCGCCGCGGTGGCCGGCCAGCCGAAGGACCAGGTGCGCGCCAAGCATCAGGCCCACGTACGCGCCCGCCAACCCCAGCGGACCCGGGTCGAGGGTGCCGCTCTGGGCGATATGGGTCACCGCAAAGCCGAGCGGCACGAGCAGCACCAGCGGCAGAAGCATCCGCATCTCGACGGGGCGGGCGACCGCGCGCATCACCGCTCCATTCGCATGCGCACCCGGCCGATCGTCAGCTCGTCCCCGAAGGAGACCGCCACTGCTCGATCGATGCGGTGGCCATTGACGTAGGTCCCGTTGGTGCTGCCCTGGTCCTCGATGTACCAGGTCCGGCCGCGAAAGGTGAGCATGGCGTGGTTGGCACTGACGAAGTCATCCTCGACGTAGATGGTGCAGTTGAGGTCGCGGCCGATCGAGTTGATCGGTCCCAGCGCGATGGCCTGACCGACCGGTGGCTCGTCCTCGGGCGACTCGAGAACGGCCAGCCTCCCGATCCCCGACTGGCCGGCCAGCTGCGTCAGCTCGGCCGCGCGCAGGTCACGCAGCAGCGAGCGGGAGAAGCCGTAGAGGATCAGGTAGAGGAGGATGACAAAGCCGATCTGCAGCACCAGGAGCAGGACGCGCAGGATCTCCCCGGTCATCCACCCACCTGGAACTCGATCTCGGTGGAGCCGATCCGGATCCGGTCGCCGGGTCCCAGGGCCATCTCGGTCACCTGGTCGCCATTGACCCACGACCCGTTGCGGCTGCCCAGGTCGGCCAGGCTGTAGGCGCCATGCTGCAGCTTCAGCTGGCAGTGGTGACGGCTCACTTCGACGTCGTCGAGGATCACGTCGTTGTCGCTGGCGCGGCCGATCGTGATGAGCGCACCGCCCAGGTCGAACTGCACCGCCGGGGCTCCGTCGGTGCGCACCAGCAGGTGGGCGCGTCGTGCCGACTCGGGCGCGCCGACCTCGTGCCCTGGCCGCGCGAAGACCATCGTGTCGGAGGCGAGCGCAGGCTCGTGCTCGGTACTCGGCGCATTCTTGGCGTCGTCTGCCACATTGGCCGCGACCCGTATGTCCCCGCGCGGGACGGCCGCATCGGCCACCAGGCGCACGCGAGGCCGCGCCACCAGGTGGTAATGCTCGCGACGCGCACGTCCCAGCGCTCCGTGGGCCAGGTCGTCTTCCAGCGACCCGCGGTACGACTCGAACGATGCGAAATCGGCCGGGTTCAGGTGGAGGTCGTAGTGGTTCGGCACGATCACCCCCGCCGCACCGAACTGCTTGCCGGTGTCCATCGCGCGCTCGATCCGCTTCGCCAGCGAGACCGGCTGCAGAGATGCCCCAAGCCGCCCGGCGGGAGCCTCGAAGAAACGTTCGAGGAAGGCCTCGAGCCGGGAGAAGATGCCCATCTGCCGATCCTAGCACGGGTCCACCGAGACCTCGACGGGCATCGACAGCCTCGCCCCACGCGGTACCAACGGCGAAGTACGGGGTACCAATCGGCCTGTGGGGAGTTGTGGGGTCTCCTCGGTATACTGGTCGCCCCTTCGCTGCCCGCACGGGAACACCGACATCGCAATGCCCGACGCTCTCACCGAATCATTCTGCGAACGCTGCGGCACCCGCTACGAGTTCGCCGTGCCAACGCGCCTGTCGCCGCTGCGCAAGACGCGCGGCCTGGTCGGAGGATTGAAGAACTACGTCCTCGGCCACGACTCGCTGAGCGACAGCATCGGCGACGGCATGCGCATCCAGGAGGAGGCGCTGGCGGCCGGGCAGCTCGAGGCCTTCCACGCCTCTTTCAATTTCTGCATCCAATGCCGTCAATACGCGTGCATGACCTGCTGGAACGATGAAGCCGGTCGCTGTCAGACCTGCGAGCCGCTGCCCGTCCCGGTGGTGATGCTGCCGAGTCCGCCCGCCTTCGCCTTCGACACCGCCGGCGTCGACCTGCTGAGCGAGCGCAACGACGTCGCTGCGTGGCCAGTCTCCGATCTCGCGGAGCCCGAGCCGGTCCTGGCCATGGAGCCCGAGCCCGAGCCCGAGCCGGTCCTGGCCATGGAGCCCGAGCCCGAGCCGGTCCTGGCCATGGAGCCGGAACCCGAGCCCGAGCCGGTGATCGCGTTCGAGCCGGAACCCGAGCCCGAGCCGGTGATCGCGTTCGAGCCGGAACCCGAGCCCGAGCCGGTGATCGCGTTCGAGCCG
>JANMPX010000292.1:0-3437 GCA_031370085.1 Chloroflexota bacterium
TGGAGGTGGCAGTAGTTGCAGACTCCGTTTGCGTCGAAGCTGATCCCCGGAGTGTGCTCGTCATAGACGCAGCGGGCGCAGATGCGCCCGCGAAGAAGTGTCACGTCTGGTCGGGTCCTGGTAGCACTGTCGTCCGCCAAGGATAGCGTGGGATACTTCGAGCCGCCCGCGTGTGTGAGGAGGAGTATTCCGTGGAGCAGCAGATTGGCTGAATCGGCCCGCCTTTCGCTTGCGGGACGCGGCGTGCTCGTCACTGGCGGCGCGGGGTTCATCGGGAGTCACCTCGTAGAGCGCATCGCGCGGGACCGGCCGCGTCGCCTGGTCGTGGTGGACAACCTCTTCCTCGGCACCGAGGCCAATCTTGCCGATGCACGCCGCCTGGACCCTGGTCTGAAGCTCTACGTTCAGGATGCCGCCGACTACGACGCCATGGGCGCGATCATCGCGGCCGAACGGATCGAGGTCGTCTTCAACCTCGCGATCGTGCCGCTGCCGGCCTCGTTGGTGAACCCGCGCTGGACCGTCGATCACAACGTTGCCCTGACAACGGTGTCATGCGAGCTGCAGCGCCAGGGCTATTTCGAGACGCTGGTGCACTTCTCCTCGTCGGAGGCGTACGGTTCTGCGACCTACGTGCCGATGGATGAGCGCCATCCGTCGATGCCGTCCACGCCCTATGCGGCAAGCAAGGTGGCCGGTGACCATATCGTGCTCTCGTACCGCGAGACATATGGCACGGATGCCGCCATCGTTCGGCCGTTCAACAACTTTGGGCCAAGGCAGAACGCTGGCGCCTACGCCGGGATCATTCCCATCGTGGTGGGCCTTGCACTGCGTGGCGAGCCAATCGTGATCTATGGAGACGGAGAGCAGACGCGCGATTTCGTCTTCGTTCGCGACACGGCTGATGCGGCGGTCCGGATGTACGAGGAGCCGGCCACCCGCGGCCGGATCATCAACGTGGCCAGCGGTCGCGAAACATCCGTCAACGTGCTGGTACGCGAGCTCCTCGAGGCGCTCGACTGCGACGTGCCGGTGGTGCACGAGGCCGCCCGCGCCGGCGATGTCAGGCGCCACTGCGGAGCCATAGAGTTGGCCCGCGAGCTGATCGGCTTCGAGCCCCACACGAACCTCCGCGAGGGACTTGCCGAGACGGTGGCCTGGTACCGCAGCCAGTTGGCCGCGCCCGGCCCGTAGGGGCAGTTCCTCACGCGAACAGGGCTTCGAGTAGCTGCCGCTCCGGGAAGTTGATGAGGACGCCGCGCTCAGGACCGCGGAAGACGAAGATGCTCCCCGCGGCGACCGCCGAGGCGCCGGCTTCATGGACCGGCATCGGGAGATCGGTCCGTTCGCCGGCGCCACCGCAGGCGATGACCGGCACATTGACTGCCTGGCTGACCGCACGGATCAGCTCCAGGTCGTAGCCCTGCATGGTTCCGTCGCGGTCGATCGAGGTGACGAGGATCTCGCCTGCGCCATGGCTGACGGCGCGTTTCGCATAGCTCGCCGGGTCAGTACCCACGGCACGCATGCCGCTCTCGACGAACACCGCGAGGCCGGCAGCGGTTCGGCGGGCATCCACTGAGACCACCACGGCCTGCGCTCCGTAGACGTCCGCAGCCTCGGTAATGAGAGCCGGGCGGTCATGCGCGACGGTGCCGAGGACCACCTTCTCGACGCCGGAGCTCAGAATCGTTCGCACGTCCTCCATGGTGCGGATGCCGCCACCGTAGGCCAGCGGAACCCAGCACTCCGCGGCCAGGCGCTCGATCAGCTCGAACGGTGGAGGCTCCCCGCGCCTGGTTGCGCCGATGTCAAGGAGGGTGATTTCATCCACCTCGAAGCGGTTGAACAGGTTGATCACGTTGATCGGGTCGCCCAGGTAGCGAGGGGACGAGAAGCCCACGGTCTTCACCATCGCCTCGTCGTCAACGAGGAGGCACGGGATGACGCGAGGAATCGGCACCCCCTCGGGGAGGTCGGCCCCGAAGACCATCGGCTCACGCATCGACCAGTCCCGCCAGAAAGTTTCGGAATACCTGGAGTCCGAAGCGATGGCTCTTCTCCGGATGGAACTGAATGCCGCTGATGTTTCCCCGGTGGACCGCCGAAACGAATGGATGCCCATACCGGGTCACGCCGGCGATATCTGCCTGGTCATCGCACATGAAGTGATACGAATGCGCGAAATAGAATCGCGGGCTCGTCCCCAGCTCCGCGAAGAGCGCACCGTTCCCGGTCGGACGGACGTAGTTCCAGCCCATGTGCGGGATGCGCACCGGCCGGTCCACGTCCGACCGGAACCGCACGGCGCGGCCATTGATCCAGCCAAGGCCGGGCAGCCGGCCCTCCTCGCTCCCTGCGCCGAGCAGCTCCATCCCAAGGCAGACCCCCAGAATCGGGACACCTTCCGCGAGAGCCTTTCGATTGAGCACCTCGATGAGGCCAAGGTCTGCCAGGCTCTGCATCGCCGCGTCGAAGGCGCCGACGCCGGGAAGGATGATCCGTCGGGCTGAGGCAATCTCATCAGGGTCCGCGGTGACGCTGGCGGCCGTGCCAAGCCGCTTCAACATGTTCGGGATGGCCCCGAGGTTTCCAATTCCCGCGTTGACGACCACCACGGTCACGGTCTTCTCCACTGCATTGGGTTGATGGTCTCATACATGTTCCGGGCCGACTGCCAGTGGCTATGATCGGCGCCAGGACCGCACTCAGCAGGTGGAGCAGCTGATCGACCTCACGGGCCGTGCACTCGTACTCGGCGCACATACCGACGACGAGTTCGGGTGCGCCGGCACCATCGCGCGCATGGTGGAGGCAGAGGCCCGCCCCCGATGGCGCCATGGCATCCGGTTCTATTCGAGGGGCGTCGTCGGCAGCTACCAGCACTGGGAGCCGAACCCGCCGCAATTCGCCCGATGAATCACAACGGCGCCATGGTCCGCCGCGCCCTGGTCCTCCTGCCCCTGCTCGCGGTCCTGCTCGCCGTGGCCGTCCCCACGCCGCAGGCAGCGAAAGCGGAATCAGCCGGGTACACCTCGATCGCCTCGCTCGACGACTTCTTCGACGCTGAGGTGACGCGGGTGCCGGTGGGAACCACCGTGGAGTGGCGCAATGAGGGACGCAACAAGCACACTGTCACCGCCGACGACGGCAGCTTCGATTCGGGGCTGATGGAGCCGGGCGCAGAGTTCAGCCAAACGTTCGCCAAGCCGGGTGTCTACCGCTACTACTGCATCTATCACGGCTCGCCGGGCGGTATCGGGATGGCGGGCATCGTGGTGGTGGGCGACGTGCCGCTCGTGTCGAATCGGAACGGCGCGAGCGTTGGACCCGGCCGCGACCCGGTGCCGTCGGGGCCGGGGCACACCATCCGCGTCCCGCAGGACCAGGCCACCATCCAGGGTGCCGTCGACGCCGCGTCTCCGGGCGACCTG
>JANMPX010000299.1:0-3472 GCA_031370085.1 Chloroflexota bacterium
GCCGTTCGTGCCCGACGCCTCGAACTTCCAGGCGCCGTCGTAGCGGATCCGTCCGGCCTTCGCGACGCGCATCGGCTGGGGAACGATGCTCAGGGCCGCGTTGCTGATCACCGGCGCGGTCTTGCCGTCCCCGCCCGTCAGTTCTTCGCTGTCCATCTCGAGAAGCTTGCCGACCTTCAGCTGTCGCCTGCCGTTGGTCTTCTCGAAGGAGATCGGAGCCGCCGTCACGCCCGTCACCGTTCCGATGAGTGGCACAACGGCACCGAGGTGACCCCCGGCTTGTCCCGAGAAGATCGCGCCCAGAGCTTGAGCCTGATCGGGCTTGGCCCGCTCGTCCAGGTACAGGGCGACCTTCCATCCGCCATCGGTCATCTTCTTGGGCGAGTACAGGGCGAGCGCGACATTGAGGTTCGAAAGATCAACGCCGTCCTTGGTACCGCGGGTGATGTGCCATGCTGCGAAGGCTTGGCACGAGTCGTTCGTCGCAGGGCTCAGCATGATGCACTGGCACGCCACGGTGCAGTTGCAGGTCTCGAAGTAGTCGCCCTCGACGGAATAGCTCATTTCGCGAAACCTCCCACGCTGTGCGACAGCGCCGCTGCGCACTCTACTCCCGGCGGACGGGCGCTCGGCGGCCCCTCTTGGTCCGCAGCCGTACGCGCGTCAACCGGCTTCGGTTTGCCCGTATTCGATGCGTGAGTGGCCGAATCAGGTGGCAGTGTTGGGAACGGGCCGAGCGATACAGCCACGCGGCCTTTGTTCAACTGCCTTCCACGCGCGTCGGCCGCCTTTCGCGCATCGGCTGAAAACAGAACGACGGACCTTTCGGCCTGTCGTTGCTGGTGGATCGTGTAAGAGAGAGGCCGGCCTCGCTGTACATCTCGGAGACCTCACAGTCTCCTCGCTGTGGGCAGAGAGGGAATCGAACCCCCACAGCCAAAGGCGGCTGATCTGCAGTCACCGCGGGTCGTCGCACAACGACATCGCGAGTTTGCGAATGAATCCGATCGTGTCGACCCTCCGATGGTCTTGTTTTGACGGAGGATCAGCAGCCCACTTTTTTCAGCACGGAGCGGGAGGCTGACCCTCCCGACTAAACCTCACCTCTTGGCGCGGCGTGAGAAACTTCGCTCGTCCGCCCAAGGAGGAAGTAGGTGAAGAGTACCGACCTTGTTGGCACGTGGCGACTCGTGACCTGGGAGGCGCATCCCGAGGGCGGAGTTCTCACCCACCCCTTCGGACCTGATGCCGTGGGCTACATCATCTACACGGCCGACGGATTTGTGTCGGCGACACTCATGCGCCCGATCCGCCAAGCCTTTCGCGACGGGACCATGCACTCTGCGACCGCAGGCGAAAAGATCGCGGCTATCGGGAGCTACATCGCGTATGCCGGAACCTACAGCCTGCAGCCCGGGAAAGTCACCCATCACCTGCTGGCGAGCCTTCTTCCAAACTGGGTCGGCAGTGACTTGGAGCGCTACATCGGGTGGACAGACGGACGACTCGTCCTGACCAGCCCAGTAATGACATCGCCTGATGGGACGATGGCGACGCAACGTCTCGTGTGGGAGCGAGTGAATTCCGCGTAACGCCCGATGGGGCACAGGCGGGAGATCTACAGTCACCGCCGGGCATCGAGCTACAACATCGCGAGTTTCCTAATGAATTCGCTCATCGCGGCCCTCCTACTCCTCGAATTTCCCGGAGGGTCAGTTGCCCATTTTGTTCAGCAGGAGCGGGAGGCTGACCACCGTCCCACCGAATCGAGCCCGCTTCCTTGAAAAGGAAGTGTCGAAGAAACAGGACCTCGCGCCAAAAATATTGATGAATGACGCGCCGGACCGACCGGAACGCGCGTCAGAGAAGCGACCTATGAGTTGACAGAAGAGGCTGCCGCTCTAGTCGCAACGCTGGCGGCATTCGACCGTCTTACGTCCTTGGTGAACGCATGCCGAGCACGTCGCTTGGGCCGTGATAGCCGCGCTCGCGGAGGCGGGCATGTCCCGGACCGGACGCGCCGCGGCCCTCGAGCTCGTCCCGGATCGCATCGGCGATCGCACCCGACAGCCAGGACCCCTGCTCGGCCCATCGATCCAGTCGCGGCAGCACGGCTGCGGCCCGCTCGCCATTGCCGATGATGACGCAGGCGGTGGCGTACCCCTCCCAGCCCCACCGAGCGTCGGGCAGCGGCGGGACCACCCCCGCGCGGTCCCCGAGCATCGCGCTCGCCTCCGCAAGCTGGAAAAGTCCGGCCGCGCTGATGTAGCCGCGTGCCCGGGCGAGGAGGGCAGCTGCCTCATCCATCCGGCCTGCGCGAGCCTCGGCGGTCGAACCCGCCGCAAGGACCGCGGTACCTCCGCTGGAACAGAAGGCCGTCCCCTCGTTTGCCTGCGCCAGCGCTAGGAACTCGCCGACGAGCCGGCGGACGGTGGCCCAGTCGCCTTCCCTTTCCGCCTGCCAGGCCTGCAAGCCGAGGGCGTGGGACCAGATGTGCGGTCCTGCGGCCCGCATCCGGCGAGCGAGCTCGTCCGTCATTCGATGAGCCTCGGCGAGATCGCCGCGCCACACGGCGACGCGTCGGCGCGGCCCGAGCGCGACCTCGGGATCGGCGATCGCGTCGGAGAGCTCACCGAGACGCGCTGCCGTCGAGGTCATCCCAGCAAAGTCAGCGAGCTCGAATTGCAGATGGGCGAGCTGCGACAGCATCAGCGCCTGCTCGGCGACCGGTAGCGCATCCTGCGCCGCGCGCACGGCGGCGCTCGCGCGCGTGACATCGCGGTCGGCCAGGCCGCGGAGCATTTCGAGCCGGACCAGCACCGCACCGTCGCGTTGCGCGCGCGCGACCGCTTCGCCTTCCTCGAGCAGGGCCCGGACCAGGTCGGCCGGCGGACCGGAGCGGAATGATGCGGGGCGCTGGATCGGCGCGCGCAGCAGCTCCGGGTAGAGCTCGGGCGGAATCTCCCCGGTGTTTCGGTGATACGCCAACGCGCGTGACAGATGCTCCCAGGCCGCGTCGCCATTCGCCTCGAGCGTGGCGAGGCGCCCAAGCGATCGGTCGATGCGGGCACGCAGCGCATCCGTATCGGCGAGCTGGGCGGCGCGATCAAGGACTCCGTGGGCCTGGGCGTGCTCGTACCGCTCGATATGGACATCGGCGGCAGCGAGATGCGCGGCGGCGCCTTCCGCGCGCAGTCCGGCGCGCTCAACGGCATCGACCCAGACCCAGTCGTCGTCCGGCGGTCGCAGCGCTTCCCACAGGTGATGCGCACGCCGGACTGGATCCATCGCCTCGGCGCGCTCCCGCGCGATCCGAGCGTGGGTCCGCATCCGGTCCGCGACCAGCAGCCGCCCATAGGCGACATCACGGAGCAGTGCGTGATGGAAGCGATAGGCCTGATCTACCCGACGGAGGTACAGAAGGTCAGCCAGCCGAGCGAGCGCCGGGCCGACCTCCGCGCCGTCGCGGCCC
>JANMPX010000314.1:0-1695 GCA_031370085.1 Chloroflexota bacterium
ACGCGCTGCGTGGCCGCCTTGTAGTCCTCCGGCTTCGCCCAGAAAATGTTGGGCACGAAAGTCTGCGGATTGCGGTCGTAGAGCGGGAACCAGCTCGACTGCACCTGCACCATGATCCGGTGGCCCGGACGGAAGACGTGATTGGCCGTCGGCAGCTCGAACCGGTAGCGCAGCGGCGTGTTCGACGCGAGCGGCTTCGCCGTCTCGAGACTCTCGCGATAGCGGCCCCGGAAGATGTCCGCGGAGACCATCAGCTGGTAGCCGCCCATTCCCGGGTCCCCCGCGACCTCGGGCGGATAGAGGTCGATCACCTTCACGACCCAGTCCGAGTCGGTGCCGCTGGTGGAGGCGATCAGATTCGCGATCGGCTGCCCGCTGATCTTCATCGGGGCCGTCAGCACATCGGACATGAAGACGGCAACGTCGGTGCGGCCGGACGACTCGCGCTGGTCGTCCGAAAGCCACTTGGCCCAGGCGCTGCCGCTGTTGTCCACCGGGCGGGGGCGGTAGGGCACGGGTTTGGCCGGATCGGAGATGTACTCGGAATACGCCGCGCCACCGTTGGGCGGCGCCGAGAGGCCGAGCTTGGAGCCCGAGGCCAGGTACAGCGGTGTCGGCTTCAACTTACAGCCGCTCGTGCAGCCGGCCGGCCACGCGGGCAGCCGCCGCCACGCATTGGTCCCGGTCTCGAAGGCCGTGACGGGCGAGACATCCGCTTTGGGCGCGCCATCCTTCAGGTACTGGTCGAGAAACGGCCGAAGGACGTCCTGGCGGAACGTGAGCGCGGTGTCGCTGTTGAACTTGATGGCTCCGAGCGCGCTGCCGTCCCCGATCTCCTGCCCGTGGTGCCACGGGCCCATGACCAGGAACACCTTGTCGTTGCCCGTGTCCTTCGGCTTGATCGCCTTGTAAACGGCGATCGCGCCGTAGATGTCCTCCTGGTCCCAGAGGCTGTGGACGAGCATGACAGGCACCTTCAGAGGCTGGCCGGCGAGGATCTTGTCCACCGCCTGGTCGCGCCAGTAGGCGTCGTAGCTCGGGTGCTCGAGGATCTTGCGCCAGAAGCCCACCTGCTCGAGCCCATGGCGGCGCCCAAGCTCCCCCGCCGAGACCGCGCCCATGAACATGTCGTAGTCGTCGTAGTGGCCCCTCCACCACTTCGCATCGTTCTTGCGCGTGGCCTCCTGCTCGTAGATGTACTGCATGCCCTGCTGGCGAAAGGCGCCGTTGTGGAACCAGTCGTCGCCCATCCAGCCGTCGACCATCGGGTTCATCGGGACCGAGACCTTCAGCGCCGGGTGCGGATTGATGAGCGCCATCAGCGGCAGGAACCCGTCGTAGGAAATGCCGAGGATCCCGACTTTTCCGTTGCTCTCCGGGACGTTCTTCACCAGCCAGTCGATCGTGTCCCAGGTGTCGGTCGAGTGATCGACCGGCGTCGGATTCTGAGGCCCGTGCACGGGCCGGTTCATCACGTAATCCCCCTCCGAACCGTACTTGCCGCGGATGTCCTGGACGACGCGGATATAGCCGCCCTCGACGATCACGTCGGTGGCGTTGTCGTAGCCCTGGAGCACCGGGCCGAGGTGCGGGCTGGCCTTGTGGGTCGTCAGCTCGCTGGCGTCGTACGGCGTCCGGGTCAGCAGGATGCCGGCCCGCTAGGCGCCGCGCGGCACCAGGATGACGGTGTGCAGC
>JANMPX010000238.1:0-11966 GCA_031370085.1 Chloroflexota bacterium
TGGTGCTCGCACTTGCGCGCGTCCTTCAGGCCGCTTCTGGGTCTCTCGTCTCGGTCAGCGCGGTCGCCCTGGTGCGGTTGGCCGCCGCTCCGGATCGGCGCGGGGCGGCGTTTGGCCTCTTCGACATGCTCGTCTCGACCAGCGCGGCGGTGGGTCCGTTCATCGGCGGCGTGCTCGTCTCAGCGCTGAACTGGCGGTGGCTCTTCCTCGTCGCCGTGCCATTCGCCGGGTTGGCCGCGATCAGCGTCGGGCTTCTCCTGCAGGTCGGTGCCGGTCCGCCCCAAACCGCCAAACCTCCGATTGGTGCCAGCCCTCGCTCGATCGACGGCATCGGCCTGGCGTTGCTGGCCATCGTCCTGGTTGCGCTGCTCGCGGCGCTACATGGGAGCTTCGGCTCGGCCGATCTGCTCATGTGGGCCTCCGTTCCGATCCTGCTGTCCTTGTTCGTTGGGCGCGAGCTGATGGCGACCCATCCCGCGGTGGACCTTCGTCTCTTTCGGCGAGGCGGCTATTCGGCAGCGGTGGCGGGGGTGCTGGGCACCACGGTCGTGCTTCACGCCTCGTTCATCCTCGTCCCGTTGCAGGTGCAGGAGCTGCTGCACGGCTCGGCCTCTGTGAGCGGGGTCGTCCTGCTGGGGATCTCCGGCGTGGCAGCCCTGGCCGCCCCCTTCGGTGGTCGCGCCTCCGACCCGCTGGGTAGGCGAGCGCCTGCCGTCGCGGGCGCGCTGCTGATCACCGCGGCACTGGTCCTGCTCTGGCGAATCACGCCCGTCGCGACCGTTCCCCTGCTGGCGGGGTTGCTCGGCGTGGTGGGACTCGGGCTCGGCCTCTCGGGGTCTCCACGCCAGGCGGCGGCGCTAGAGGAGGTGGACGCGGCGGCAACGGGCATGGCCGCCGCTACCTACTCCACAGGCCGCTATCTGGGCGGCGTGCTCGGGGCCACCCTGGCGGGCAGCGTTCTTGCCGGCGGGGTCACGTCGGCCGGCGTTGGCCTTGGGTACGGGCTGTTGTCAGGGGTCGGGCTGGCCGTCGCCGTGCTGTCGCTTGCGCTCCCGGGGCCACCCCGCGCAGGGCGACCGTCGGCGCAGGAGCGATCGATCCCCTGAGACATGGGCCCGCGATGCGCCTATCACACCATCGGTCGTCACCGTGAACCGAACTTGGATCGGCTGAGGGTCTGGGAGTGAATACGTAGCTCGCCTCGGCCGATGATCATGCGTGCCAGGTGCTCGACTGCCAGCAGTTGGGCATCGGTGGCCTTGCCTGACTCATCGCGGAAGATGACGTTGTCGTCGCGGTTCGAGTTGAAGGGCGGGTCGAGGTAGACCAGGTCGACGGCGGCATCGCCCAGGTAGCGACGCAGGATGTCGAGGTTGTCGCCGTAGTGGAGGACGCTGGTGGCGAGGTCAGGCAATGAGTCCCCCGCGAGGATTGGCTCAGGTGGGCGCCGGACCCTGGGGGCCTGATCACCGGTCAGCAGTCACGGCTGGCACTGAGGAGATGACGAGCCAGACGCCGATGACGAGGCCCCACAGAATCACGAGGTAGAACGGCACCGGCAGCCACTGGTTCGGCGACCAGTTCGTCGCGAGAAGGAACGGCCACGAGAGGAGGGCGGACAGCCCGGCAAGGCCGCTGAACGCTCGAACCCACATCGGTGCCGCCATTCCGTCGAGCGCGAAGCTGAGGAGCGCGATCCCGAGCAGCATGCCACCGACGCCGAACAGGACCGCGAAGCCGGCGCTGATGAGCGCATGGCTGATCGCAGGATCAACGGCTGGGCCGCCGGCATGCATCGAGGTCGGCGGGGCGAGGTACAGGCCCCAGCCGATGAGGAACGACGCGCCGGCAGCGACGCTGGTGCTCCACGCGAGCCGACCATGCCAGCCTCCGCCGACGCACATCTCGGATAAGCAGGCCATCAGTACGATCAGTCCGATGATCGAAACGGCGAACAGGCAGACCGAGACGACTAGGCCGGTCGAGCTCTGACCGACGAAGGTGGCGATCTCGGCGGCTGAGTAGTGGCCGCCTTTGGGGCCGAAGAGAGTGAACCCGGCAACCAGGGCCACGGCGAACGCGATTCCGCCCACGCCGGCGATGCGTCTGTCTCGCTTCAACGCCCCTTCCTTTCGGTGGCGTTGCCCGGCAGGTAGCGACGCAGCATGTCGAGGTTGTCGCCGTAGTAGAGAACGTTGCTGGCGAGCTCGGTCAATCGGTCCCCCGCGAGGTGTGGCTCAGGTGGGCGCCGGAGCCTAGGGAGAAGGTAGCAGCAGGGGCAAGCGATCATCGGCCCGTAAGCGGCCGGTAAGGGGCGGGGAGCGATGCTCTCCGCCCCTTCGCTCTGTAACGAGATGGATTGGATGACTTCCTGCCGCAGGACTCCTCCGCGCCTAGGACCCGTGCGGCCAGAGGGGCTCCGGAACGGTGAAACCCAGGTCGCCATGCCAGTGGTTGCGCGCCGCGACCTCGTGCACCGGCTTGCGTGGAGCGACCCCCCATCTGCCGGTTGGGTAGCCCATCGGCACCACCCCGTGCATGTGCCAGCCCTCGTCCTTCGGCACGCCCAGGAGGTCAAACACCTCGTCCGCCACGAAGGTCTGCATGACCCCGGTCAAGGTCGCCCCGATCCCTTCGGCGCGGGCTGCCAGCATCGCGCTCCACACCGCCGGGTAGACGCCGCTGCCATCGCTTGTGCGACCGAATCCGATCAGCACCAGCGGGACGTCTCCAAAGTGACGCGCCAGGTGGTCGCCGGAGCGGGCTGCCCGCCCGGCCTCGTTATCGCCCTTCGCCAGGTCCGCCACGCTCAGACCGTACTGTGCAAACAGCTGGTCCCAGGCCTCCTGGTAGAGCGCCGCCAGCCTGGACATGACCTCCCGGTCGTCGACCAGGATGAATCGCCACCCCTCGCCGACGTGCGGGGCGCGAATGGCAGCGTCGAGGATCCGAGCCTGGGCGTCATGGGGGATCGGGTCGGGCTTCAGGTGCCGCATGGCGCGGGTCGTGTACAGCGCCTCGTAGATATCCAAGAAGCCCTCCTTGCGCATCGATCTTACGATGTAAGGTCGTAGCCGCACCGTACGCTTACGGCGTAAGATTGTCAATACCGATGTCGACCCAGACGGATCACGCCGCGATCGAAGCCAGGATTCCGTTGAGCCGGGACCAGGTGCTGCGCGCTGCCGTGGAGCTTGCCGATGACGGTGGCCTCGAGTCGCTGACCATGCGCAAGCTGGCGCAGGAGCTCGGGGTGGAAGCCATGTCGCTGTACCACCATGTGCGGAACAAGCAGGACCTGCTGGGCGGGATGCTGGACATCGTGTACTCGGAGATCGAGCCGCCCGCGAGCGGAGGAGAGTGGCGGTCGGCCATGCGTCACAGCGCGATCTCATTCCATCGCGTTCTGCTGTCCCACCCATGGGCGTGCAATCTTTTCATGTCGTCGACGGAGCCACTTCCAGCGCGCCTGCGCTACATGAACAACATCCTGGGTCGGCTGCGCAGCGCGGGGTTCTCGGCCGAGATGACGCATCACGCGTACCACGCGCTGGACAGCCATATCGTCGGGTTCACGCTCTGGCTGCTGCCCTTCCTGGCGATCGCGAAGCAGCAACCGGACTATGCCGAGCGGTTCCTGCAGGAGCTCCCAGCCGACGAGCTGCCGCACCTGACCGAGCACGTCAACGTGCACCTGGCGCCGGAGCGGCCAGGGGATGTGGGCGAGTTCGAGTTCGGGCTCGACCTGATCCTGGAGGGCCTGGAAAGGCTGCGCGACTCAGAGTCGACCTGACCCGCTCGGTCGAATCAACCAGCGGCGGCAAGACTCGCCGCCGCCCAACGGGCCAGTTCGGGCGTCACGACTTTTCCTCGAGTGAAAGCCTGGCGTCGGTCCAGAGACCGTAGGCGTCGCTCGAAGCAACCGCCGCCTCGACGAATTTCACCCCGATGGCGCCGTCGCGTTCGTTCGGGAACTGCAGCGCCAGCGGATCGGGCTCCCGGCCCGAGCGCCGCGCGGCGATCGCCTCGGCAGCGTCCGAGTAGATGTTGGCGAAGGCTTCGTGGAAACCCTCCGGGTGCCCGGCCACGATCCGGCATGCGCGGGCTGCAGCGGGCAGCGTCCCGGGGCCGTTCGGCGTGTACATGCGGACAGGTCCGTCGAGCGGCTTGAAGGTGAGCCGCGTCGGCCGTTCCTGGTGCCACTCCAGGCTGCCCTTTGTGCCGGACACGCGGATCCGGAGATCGTTCTCCACCCCAGCTGCCGTTTGTGTGACCCAGAAGGTCCCGCGCGCACCGTTGTCGAAGCGCAGCATGGCGGCGCCGTAGTCGTCGACAAGTCGTTGCGGGATCACGTGGCCGATCTCAGCGGCGACTTCCGTAACCTCGAGACGACTCACGAATCGCACCAGGTTGTGCGCGTGGGTTCCGATGTCGCCCATCACCAGCGACGGTCCGCCTCGCACGGGGTCATAGCGCCACGGCAACCCGTCGGCTGGGTCCGGGTCTGACTCGCGGGCTTTGCCTCCCTGTACATATTCGACCTGGACCAGCCTGATCTCACCGACCTGCCCATCCTCAACCAGCGCGCGAGCCTGGCGCACCATCGGGTACCCGGTGTAGTTGTGGGTGAGGCAGAAGACCAGTCCGCTGGAATCAACCTTGTGGACGATGTCCAGGGCCTCGTCAAGCGTGTTCGTCATCGGCTTGTCGCAGATGACATCGAAGCCGTGATCGAGGGCTGCCACGGCATACCGATGATGGCTGTCGTTCGGGGTCATGATGGCGACGACCTCGGCACCGTCCCCGCGTTCGCCCTCGGCATCGAGCATCCCGATCGCATCGGAATACGCGCGAGAGGGATCGATCCCCATTCCAATAGCAGCTTTCCGGGATCGCTCGGGATCGGACGAGACCACCGCTGCCACGAGCTGATAGCGACCGTCGAGTCGTGCGGCCGTTCGGTGCATCGCACCGATGAAGCTGCCCGGGCCACCGCCGATCACCGCCAGGCGAAGCGGACGGCCAAGCATCTCGATGACCGGATCAGTGTGCACAGGGATCTCCTTCGAGGTTGTCGCCGCAGTAAGGACGTTGCTGGCGAGTTCGCTCATCGGTCCCCCGCGAGGATTGGCTCAGGTGGGCGCCCGGAGCCTGGGGAGAGCGTAGCAGCGGGGCGCAATAACCGAGCGCCTCATCGCTCCGAACGCTCGCGAAGTGCGATCAGGACCGACGGCTCGACCGGCTCGGCCTTGCCCTTCACCAGCACCGCGCCAAGCGATAGCAGCTCAGCGTCGGCTCCCAGGAGATTCGCGGTCAGAGGGCCGATGACGATCTGTGCGGGCTCGGCCAGGGTCTGGAAGCGCTGGGCCATGTTGGTCGTGTCGCCGATCGCGGTGAAGTTGCGGAATTCGTCGCTCCCGATATTCCCGACCAGGGCTTCGCCCGAGTTGAGGCCGATGCGAAATCGGGGCCAGTCCGGATGAGCTAGCGTCAGCTTCTGACCCGCGGCCTGGATCGCCAGGGCCGCTCGCGCCGCGGACCGGGCGTGGAGGGGCTGGGCACGCGGCGCACCAAAGATGGCCATCACGGCGTCTCCCGGCATCTGGAGCGGGGTGCCGCCCTCCGCGAGGATCGGGGGCACTGCGGTCGCAAACAGGGCGTTGAGAAGGACAAGCACCTCGCGTGCGGGCCGTGAACCGGCGTAGGTCGTATAGCCTCCAAGGTCGGCGAAGAGGACGGTCACCTCGGCGATCTCACCGCCGAGCTCCTGCCGCGCCGGATTGGCAAGCATCGCATCGACCACGTCCGGCGAGAAATATCGCCGCACGATGCCGCGCATGGAAGCCAACGACCCCTCGCGACCGCCAGCGGACGCGTCGATGAGGATGAACGAGATGACCGCCACGCCGATCACGTTGAGGACGAAGAAGCCGACCACGACCGGGTCGGGGAGGTGGTTGTGGAACTGGGTCATCGGGCGGGTGGCGGCGCTGGCGACGATGCCGATGGCAAACGCCACGAGGAGCACCAGCGCAGCGCGTCGGTGCCCGACGATGCGCGCGCCGAGTGGGGCGATCCACGCCCACAGGGCGACGGCGCTGCCGCTGACGAAGCCCCCCAGGACCCACATCAAGGCGAACGGCAGGACGATGAACTGCACGAACTGGCTGATGGCGAACGAGCGGTAGTTCCGGGTGACCGCGAGGATGCCGATGCTGACGGGGGCAATGACCGCGTAGCTCCACGGCACGGCCGCCGCCAGGTGCTCGCCGAATGCCCAGTACACCGCGCCCCAGACAACAGCGGCCGGCGCGACCATCAGGGCTGCTGCGAGCACGAGCAGCTTGCGGAGCCGCGCGTCCTCATCATCGCGGGGATCGGCGCCAATGCGCAGCAACGCCACGAACAGCCGTTTCATCGGTTGGAGTATCGCCTTCAGGCGCCCATCAGGTGCCAGGTCCACGCCGGATGTCGAGGTTGCCGCCGCCGCTGTCTAGCGGCGGAGTGGCAGACCCTTCGAGTCGGTCATCTTCCCCGTGACGATCAGGATCAGGTCGATCACGTACCAGACGCCGAGGCCACCGATCGTGACCAGCTTCAGGATTCCGAGGCCTGTCTGGCCCAGGTAGAAACGATCGATGCCCAGCCATCCAACGAGGAACGAAAGGAGGATCGTCGTTAGCCACTCCTTGTCCGAAAAGAGACCGGGGATCTCGCGGGCGGCGAACCAGTTGCTGCTGCCCTTGCGGACCATCGTCTCCGATCTCAACGTTCCCGATCCCACCTGTGCCTGCAGGTCCATGAACGTGTAGGGGCCTTCCTCGGTGCCCATCCGTTGGACCGTGAAGGCATCGCCTGCCGCAGCCTGGCCCGTGTCGGTCATGACCTCTCCGTTTGGTGCGGATGCTCGCTGGACGAATCGTACGTCACATCAATCGCGGCGCGGATCGAGGAGAACGCAGCCCGCAGCTGACGCATCGGTTTCTGCCGTCAGGACTCCTTGTGCAGCACAGGCGCGCAGTTGCACAGCCGCACAAAGCGGTCTGACGGCGACAGCCCCACCTGCTGGCTGGCCCGCCCGAGCTAGCGCGAGACGGGCGTTCCGCCATGTGCGACAACCGGACGGGTCGTCCCCCTCGTCCCGCCCGGTGTCGTTCCGCGAAAACCGTTGTCCTAATGCGGCAGAGGCTGGTCCTGGTGCCGGAACCGCGAGACGAGCACGTACAGCCCCGAAACGATGAGCAGGAGCGCGCAGATCAGCCAGCCGAACCAGCCGATGTCGCCGATCCACGCCGGAGCATCCTTCAAGTAGCCGGCGGGTTGGCCGATCCCTGACATGGCGAACAGAATGAATCCGACCACGAACAGCGTGATGGTCGATTTCCAGGTCGGGTGCATAAGAGCCTCCTGCCTAGTCGCGGTCGCCGGCGCCGAGGTGGGAAGCCCGACCTCAAACACGTCGGTGGCTGGCGCGAACGGTCGGATGCTCGGCGACCGTCGGGGCACGCTCAAGGGCCATTGGTCACATCGCTCGGCCGACGGATCATCCAGTTATCTCTCGGCGGCGTCCCACGCGGCCGGATCCTGCCCGTAGAACTGCCGTAGTTGTTCATAGAGCTCCGCGTGCTCGTCGCGCAGCTTGATCGGCTGCTCGAAGAAGGTCTCCGACGCGACCGCGAAGAACTCGGCCGGGCTTTGGGTGCCGTACGCGTCCATCAGCGTGGGCTGGTGATGGTCGACCGCATCCTGGAGCTGCTGGTACTCGTGGCCCAGTACGCGCGCCCAGGCGGCGTACATGCTGTGATGGGCGAGCGCCGGCGCACCGTTGGCGTCGCGGTCCTCCATGTCGAGCTGGTGGGCGAACTCATGGAGCACGACGTTGTGTCCGTCCCGGTCGCCAGCCGCTCCGTGTCGCACATCGTCCCATGACAGCACGACCATTTCCGCGTTCCACGCCTCGCCGAGCCGGACCTGATCGGCTTCGGTCACCATCCCGAACTCGCCGTGCTCCCGTGTGTGAGCTCGGTAGGCCGAGGGGTAGACGAGGATGGTCCTGAGCGCGGGATAGTTGTCCTCGTCCCGATGCAGCAGGAGCAGACAGGCCTGGGCGGCCACCGTGACACGGATCTCGTCGGTCATCTCGAGCCCCCCCACGCCCTCGAAGCGCTTTTCCGCCATGAAGATCTTCATGCGCCTGCGCAGCTCGTTCCGGTCGTTTTCCGGCAGCCGGGAATCGAGCGGGAAGTTACGGGCCAGGATCTCGTTCCAAGGCGCAGGAAACGGCCGCGACATGGCACGCTTGCGACGCGCGGTACGGATCGGGTGCGTCCAGCTCATCGGCGCCTCCTGCGGCAACGGATCAACATGCGGGTTGCATGTGTTCGAGATGATGAACGAGAAGACGGAGCGGGTGGCGGCATATGGATTCCGAAGAGGCCGAAAGGCTCTTTGACCAGTACGCGGAGGCGTACCGGGACTGGTGGGGGCCGATCATCGAGCCGTCGGCCGTGCGCCTGCTCGAACGTGTTTCGCCTCCGGCAGGCGACGGGGCGGCGTTCGACCTGCTCGACGTGGGGACCGGTACCGGCGCCCTGGCGCTGGCTGTCCTGGAGCGGTGGTCCGGCGCGCAGGTGACCGGCATCGATCCCTCCAGCCGGATGCTGGATGTCGCCGCCGAGAGAGCCCGTCTCCGCCCGTCCGATCTGCCCGAGCGACTTCGGCTGGTGGTCGCCATCGCGGACCGGTTGCCGCTCGCCGACCGAAGCATGGATCTGGTCGTCTCGTCCTTCGTCATCCAGCTCGTCCCCAAACGGGCCGCCGTGCTGGCTGAGATCCGTCGCGTGCTGCGCCCCGGTGGCCGGGTTGCAGTCGTGACCTGGCAAGAGGACGACCTCCCGTTCGAGCCCGACGAGCTGTTCTCCGACGTTGTCGATGAGCTCCGCATCGAGCGACCGAGCGAAGACCGGGACGTCCACCCGTACACCTCGGCGCGCGCCGCGGCGAAAGAGTTCCAGCGGGCGGGTTTCCGCGAGGTCGACGCCCGCGCCGAATGGCTCGAGCATCGGTTCACCCCGGAAGGCTACCTGGATCTGCTGGAGCACTGGATCGAGCGCGAGCTCTTTGAGCAGCTCGACGCCGATCTCCGCCAGCGCCTCCGCGCCAGCGCTCTGCATCGGATGCGCGAGCTTGGGCCAACCGCATTCGTGTGGCGCAGGCCGCTGGTCAGCGTCACCGGAGTTGCACCGTCCCGGCGCTGAGGAGGGGCGAGGGGAGCAGGCGGATTGTCGCAAGCCGACTATTCTTCGCGGACGACCATGAGAGACCTTCGTGATGCGCGATCCTGAGCGCCTTCGGGCATTCGCCGAGCGCTACACCGCAGCCTGGTGCAGCATGGACCCGGCTCGCGTGGCCGAGCACTTTGCGCCAGGTGGTTCGCTCACCATCAACGACGGGACGCCGGCCGTCGGGCGCCCCGCGATCACCGGGGCCGCCCGCGGCTTCTATGTCGCCCTCCCGGACATGCAGGTGTTCATGGACGACCTCGTCGTGGAGGGCGACCGCATCGAGTACCACTGGACGTTCACCGGCACCAACGCCGGACCGGGCGGCACCGGGAAGGCGGTGCGAGTCAGCGGATTCGAGGAGTGGACACTCGACGACGACGGGCTCATCGCCGCCTCGCTGGGCCACTACGACCAGGCCGAGTACGCTCGCCAGCTCGAGCACGGGATAGGCGCATGACAGAGCACCTCGAGGCGGTGATTGTCGGCGGCGGACAGGCTGGGCTCGCTGCCAGTCGTGAGCTGATGAAGGTTGGCGTGGAGCATGTCGTGCTCGAGCGCGGGCGCATCGGGCAGACATGGCGCGACCGATGGGACACCTTCTGCCTGGTCTCTCCGAACTGGACCGTGCAGCTGCCGGATCGCCCATACGATGGCGACGACCCCGACGGGTACATGCCGCGCGACGAGATCGTCGCCCACCTGGAGGGATACCAGGCGGCGTTTGCGCTTCCCGTCCGGGAAGGCGAGGCGGCCCTGGCGATCGAGTCGAGCGCGGGTGGATTTCACGTGCGAACGACGAGGGGAGATCTCCAGGCGCGAACGCTCGTTCTCGCCTCCGGCGCCTATCAGCGTTCACACCGGCCGCCCGCTGCGGAGACGCTGCCATCGGACCTCCTCCAGATCGACGTGAACGACTACCGCAACCCGACCGCGCTGCCGCCCGGGCGGATCCTGGTGATCGGCAGCGGCCAGTCGGGTTGTCAGATCGCCGAGGAGCTGCACGACGCGGGTCGCGAGGTCG
Source organism: Chloroflexota bacterium (assembly GCA_031370085.1). Taxonomy (GTDB): domain Bacteria; phylum Chloroflexota; class Limnocylindria; order QHBO01; family QHBO01; genus CF-167. Next base: position 10,306 of record JANMPX010000238.1, read on the forward strand.
TCCTCTCGTGCGGCAAGGCAGCCTGGGTTCCGCGAAGACTGGGCGGTCGGGACATCTTTCACTGGCTCGTCGACATCGGCTTCATGGCTGAGCCGGTCGAGTCCCTGCCTACTCCGGCGGCGCGCCTCGCCGCGAATCCCACGGCCACCGGCCACGGCGGCGGCCACGATCTCGATCTCCGGGTCCTTCGAGCCAGCGGCGTCATCCTGGCCGGCCACTTCCTCGGCGCGTCGAACCACGAGGTGCGTTTTGCCAGAGACCTGGCGGAGAGCGTCGCCTGGGGAGACGAGCGCAATCGAGGGCTCATGGACCGCATCCGCGCGACGGCGGTCCAACTCGGGCATCCGGCCCTCGATATCCCGGAGCCGGAGCCGTTCGACCCGAAGGCACCGCAGCATCTCTCGCTGGACGAGTTCGGCGCGGTGGTGTTCGCCGGGGGATTCCGCCCATCCTATCGCCCGTGGTTGCCGTGGCCGGAGGCGTTCGACGACCTCGGCTTCCCGATCCAGCGGGATGGCGCGAGCACCGTCATCGACGGCCTGTACTTCATGGGCGTTCACTTCATGCGCACGCGCAAGTCGTCGTTGCTCCTCGGCGTGGGCGAAGACGCGGCGATCGTTGCGGGCGCGATCCGCGACCGCATCTCATGAGAAGAGGTGCGCGGCCGCGATGACTCGAGCCCTGATCTTCGACCTTGACGGCACGTTGATCGATACCGTCTACGCCCACGTCTTCGCCTGGCAGCGGGCGTTGGCCGAGGCTGGCCTGCCGATCGAGGGTTGGCGGATCCATCGGCGCATCGGCATGAGCGGCGGCCTGTTCACCCGCGCCGTCGCCCGCGAGCTGGGCCGACCGCTCAGTGAGCCAGAGGTCGAGCAGATCCAGCGGCGCCACGGCGAGCTGTTTCGCGAGCTGCTGCCGGAGCGACGTCCGCTCCCGGGGGCGGTTGCGCTGCTGGCCCACCTGCAGGAGGCGAAGGTTCTTTTCGGAATCGCCACCTCCGGCCGCCGCCCGGAGATTGACGCTTCGCTCGAAGCGTTGGGCGTTGGCGGTGCGGTGGTTGTCGTCGAACGGGGCGACGTCCTGCGCGCCAAGCCTGAGCCGGACCTGTTTCTCGCCTGCCAGGAGCGGATGGGTGTCCAGATAGGTGACGTTACGGTGGTCGGCGACGCGGTGTGGGACCTGCTGGCGGCTCGCCGCGCGGGAATGCTGTCAGTGGGCCTGCTGAGCGGGGGCTACGGCGAGGATGAGCTGGCGCGCGCCGGCGCCTTCCGGGTCTATCGCGATCCGGCCGAGCTGGATGCCTCGCTCGACGAGCTGGGAATCCTCCCATAGGCGCTGGCGGCGAACCGCCGCCCGGGGCTATCGGGCCGTGGCTGCGAGGCCAGCGAGCCCAGGGTTGACAGCCATTCCGGTAGGGTGACACCATAGCCTCATGAGTGACACCTTACTGCTATCAGTGGGACCCAAGGGTCGCGTTGTCATCCCGGTCGAGATCAGGCGCCGGCTGGGTCTCCACGAAGGAAGCCAGCTGGTCGCGCTGGTGGAAGGCGAGGGAGTGCTGCTCCTGCCGCGAAGCGCGGTCAAGCAGCGGCTGCGCGGCATGTTCGCCGGCGTGGGGACCAGCATGGCCCAGGAGCTGATCCGTGATCGGCGGTCGG
>JANMPX010000003.1:0-3656 GCA_031370085.1 Chloroflexota bacterium
GCATCGAAGGCGCGCCGGTCGCCGGCGACGTTGAGCGGTGCCTCGAGCTGCCAGTGCCAGAGATCGCCGATGCGGATGCGAAAGCGGCGCAGCAGGGCGAGCTGAGCGGCATCGCGCACTCCGCCGCCGGCCGGATAGAACTGGGCATAGAGGCGCAGACCGACGGTGGCCCCGTGTCGTGCGGCATCGGCCAGACCGAGGTTGCGGAGGGCATTGCGCTCGACGCGGCCAACGCGCGAGTGGGAGACGCCGATCGACCGGGCGACGTCGCTCTGTCGAAGCCCACGGGCGAGACGGGCGTCGCGCAGCTCGCGACCTAGCTCCGACTGGAGCCGCGTGCCAGCGGCGAATGCTTCGGGCAGACGACGAATGCGGTTGGCCATGGCGCCTACGATGCGACACGGCGAGTTACGCGGCGATTACCGGGCGATTCCGAGAGACGCCGGGGCGTGAACGCTGAGCGTTCATATCGGCCAAGTTGAGGGTGGGAATGCGGCGAACCTGGCTGCGGGGAACGCTGGGCGTTCGCAGCGGGCAAGCAGCCAGGGATTCCGGCGCGGAAGCGGTGCAAGTTGGCGGTTGTGAACGCTGAGCGTTCACGGGGTAGGAGAGGGCGGCGAGGGTCGCGCTGCATCGGGCAATGGCGGGGCGGATACTTATCCACGGAGGTGCCCAAGCATGAGTGAACGAAGCACGACAAGGTGGCTGCTGGCCGGCGGGATCATCGGGCCGGTCATCTTCGTGGTCGTCTTCCTGGTGGAGGGTGCGACGCGCTCCGGCTATGACCCGATGCGCCAGTTCGTCAGCCTGCTCAGCCTGGGCGAGCAGGGGTGGCAGCAGGTTGCCAACTTCCTGGTGAGCGGGACGCTCGTGATTGGCGGTGCGGCGGGTCTGCGAAAGGCGATGGGCAGCGGGCCGGGCGCGTTGTGGGGACCGATCCTGATTGGCCTGGCCGGCGTCGGGTTGGTGCTGGCCGGGGTGTTCACCACCGATCCGGCGCAGGGCTACCCGCCCGGCACGGCGGCGGGCCTGCCGACCAGCTACACGCTTCATGCGCAGATTCACCAGCTCGCGTCGAGCTTGGTCTTCCTTGGCCTGCCCATCGCCATGTTCGTGATGGCACGGCGCTTCGTGGGCGAGGGGAGCCGCTGGGCGCTCTACAGCTGGGTCTCGGCGGTGGGCGTGGTGGTCTTCCTGTTCACCGCCTTCGTTTTCACCGATGTGACCGGGCTGCTGCAGCGCATGGCGATCCTCCTGGCGCTGGGGTGGGTAGCGCAGGTGATGCGACGCTTCCGGGCGGAGGCAGGCCCTTCGGGCAGCGGCGCCTGATGGTTCCCGAGCTGCTCGAGCGTCTGCGCACTCGGGCCCGCATCCCCCCGGCGCCGACCTCGCCGCACGAGTCGCGGGCCACCGGCATCCTGCGGCCGCTGGTGTTCGGCGGCAGCGACGGCCTGGTCTCCAATCTCTCGCTCGTGATGGGCATGGCCGGGGCAGTGTCGGAGAACCACCTGGTCGTGATCGCCGGGGTGGCGGGACTGCTGGCAGGAGCCTTCTCGATGGCCGTGGGCGAGTACGTCTCGGTGCGCAGCCAGCACGAGCTCTTCGAGGGCCAGCTCGAGCTGCAGCGCCGCCAGCTGCGCGAAGAGCCCGATGCTGAACGGGCCATCCTCCAGGGGATCTACGAGTCCCGCGGCTTCGAGACCCCCGCTGCTGCCCAGATCGTCGACACGCTCTTCGCCACCCCGGAGCGCGCGCTGGAGACGATGGTGCGCGACGAGATCGGCCTTGATCCGCGCGCCATCGGTGGTCCCTTCGCGGCCGCCGGCAGCTCGTTCGGTGCGTTCGTGGCCGGGGCCGTCATCCCGGTGCTGCCGTTCCTGTTCCTGTCCGGGACGCTGGCGATCGGACTTACCCTGGCCCTCAGCCTGGCCACCCTGTTCGCCCTGGGGGTCGGCGTTGCGGGGCTGACCGGTCGATCGCGCTGGCAGGGCGGCCTGCGGCAGCTGGCCCTGGGCGGCGTCGCGGCGGCGGTCACCTTCGGAGTCGGCCGCGTGATCGGGGCGCGGATCTAGGGATCAGGCGCTTCAACGATGCCGGTGAACGCCTGACGTTCACATCGGCCAATTAGGCGGGGTTGAATGCATGAAGGTGGCTACCTGGAACGCCGGGCGTTCACCACGGCCACATTCGGCCCGGCGGACGGCCGCTGAGACCGCAGGTTGGCCGATCTGAACGCTGAGCGTTCACGAGACGTTCGGCAGGTCAGCCCCCGCCCGCCGAGACGGCCGGCAGCTACGGCTCGGTGCTGGTGAGTGATTGCCTCACCGTCACGGTGAAATAGCCCACCCAGCACTCATGAGCGCTGTCAGCCCGCGGCGGCCAAGGTTGACAGTCCACCGACACTGAGCCGATGCAAAACGTCGACTCACTGATCCAGGCGGGGCGCGACCGCGTATTCACGGTATGAGCCAGCTGGCGGTGGCGCTGGGCGTGGGGCTGGCCGGCGGCATCGGCTTCATGGCGGTGCTCTGGCTGGTCAGCCTGGCGCTGCGCAACTCGAGCATCGTCGACGTGGCGTGGGGGCCGTCCTTCCTGCTGCAGGCGGCGATCTACGCGAACCTGTCGCCCGACGGCTGGGGGCCACGCAAGGCGCTGCTGCTGATCCTGGTGGCGATCTGGTCCGCGCGGCTGGCCGTTCATATCGCCACCCGCAACGCCGGGAAGGGCGAGGACTACCGCTACGCCACCTGGCGCGCCGAAGCAGGCCACGACTGGTGGTGGCGCTCGCTGTTCAAGGTGTTCGTGCTGCAGGCGGGGCTCAGCTGGTTCATCGGCGTCCCGTTGCTGGCGGCACAGGCGGGAGGCCCGCACGGCTGGACCGCGCTGGACGCGGTGGGCGTGGCGCTGTGGGCCATCGGCTTCGCCTTCGAGGCGGGCGGCGACTGGCAGCTGCGGGCCTTCCTGAAGGACCCGGCCAACAAGGGCCGCAGCCTGACGTCAGGGCTGTGGCACTTCACCCGCCACCCCAACTACTTCGGCGACGCGACGCAGTGGTGGGGCTTCTTCGCGCTGGCGCTGGCGGCCGGGGGCTGGTGGAGCGTCCTGTCCCCGATCGCCATGACCTTCCTGATCGTGCGCATTAGCGGGGTCGGCATGCTGGAGCAGACGATTGCGCAGCGCCGTCCCGATTACGCTCAGTACATGCTCCGTACCAACGCCTTCATTCCGTGGTTCCCCAAGGAGGACCGATGATCCTGGACTCCCCCGAGCGCATCGCCGACTACACCGCCGCCGGCTGGTGGGGCAGCGACACGATCGACGATCTCTTTCGTCGTGCGGTGGCCGCTCACCCGGAGCGGACGGCCCTGGTCGACCCGCCCAACCGTGCGGACCTGACCATCGGTGAGCCCACTCGCTGGACCTACGCCGAGCTGTCGGTGCGCGTGGATCGGCTGGCGGCGGCACTGGTCCGCGCGGGCGTGGGGCGCGACGACGTGGTCATGGTCCAGCTGCCCAACATCGTGGAGCTGCCGCTGGTGTACCTGGCCGCCGCGCGAATCGGCGCCATCGTCAGCCCGCTCCACGTCCAGTACCGGTCGCACTAGCTGCGCCACACCATGGGAGCGGTGGAGCCTCGCGACTTCATCAGCACCACC